>CAZWAM010000001.1:0-13358 GCA_964631855.1 uncultured bacterium
TGCCGTTGACGGGCGAGATCATCCGAATGCCCGGGTTGCCCGCCGAGCCCGCGGCCAAGCGCCTCGACGTGGATGAAGAAGGTAATATCGTGGGCTTGGAGTGAGTTAATTTAATTTCAAAAGAAATCAAAAGGCCGCCCGTCGGGGCGGCTTCTCAAAAATGTTAACCTATCATTTGAATAGAGCCTTGACCTTGCCTACTGACGCCGGCGCCACGCCGACGGTGTTCGGACAGTCGTAGACCCAGATGTACTCGTCGGGCGTTCCCCAGGAGGTACTTACGTAGAGGCGCTGGCCGTAGTACGCAACGCCGTACGGGTTGCTTACGGCGGTAGGGCCGCGCCACGAGGCGAGGATCGAACCGTTGGTTTTGACGCCGTAGATGTAGTCGGTCGAATAGTTCCCGTACCAAATCATGTTGTTACCGTAGTCCCAGGCATCGTCGTACTGGTACGTGGCGGGGTCTATGTCGAAGGAAGATATCAAGCTCCCGGTAGTCGTGGATTGATAGAAGGTGCCGAGGTTACCATAGCTCTGCCAGATCCTTGTCCCGTAGTTCGTGCCGTCGTGGGTGCAGCAGATGCCGTAGCGCAAGCCCGAGCGCCACGACCACGTCCTGATCTTGCTCCCGGTGGAGGCGCGTAATATACCGACCCTGCGTGTGGAGTAGTTGTTGATGTACAGGATCGTACCGCCGCCGTAGCTCATACCCCGGCAAGTGTAGTACGTACCACCTAAGTACGGGCAGTGGTACGAGCTTACTAAGGACCCGTTGGACCTCAGCATCCGGTAAATGAGGTACCCGGTCGTATAATAGTACGAGTAGAGGTAGTCACGGTCCGCCGCCAGGCCATAATGGTTCGCAGTTCCACCGACCGGGTGGTTGTCGAACGACGCTACCAGGTCCCCCAACTTGGCCGAGGCGATACCGGCCAATAGCGCGAGGGCTAATACCATCAGGATACTCTTACGCAAAGGAAATCACCTCCCTGTATGTTTTTAGTTTTTATTATGTTAATTGATTTCTCGTCAAAACGCAAGCCTTTTTTGCACATATTTTGTTATTAAATTTTTCCCGTTTATTCCCGCCGCCAGCCTCTTAAATGTTTAGAACGTCGTAGCTTTCGGTATAATAATACGTCGCCGCCGCCAGCGCCGCCAACATCGCCCCCGCCGCGTATCCCAGGAACGCGGGCCTGAGTTTCGGGCTGACTTTCGTGTTCGCGACGATGGCCTCGAGCTGCGCCCCCGGGACGGCGTCGAGCATTGCCTCTTCGGCGGGCTCGAGCTTGAGAGCGATTTCGGGCGCCGCGGCCGCGCGCATCTCGAGTAATAACTTTTTAAACGTCGGGTCGACCGCGGCCTTTTTAACCAAAACCTCGACGCCGCGCGGGACGTCGTTGACGTTGGCGCCTTCGGCCGGCGGCCTGCCGCCGACGATGGTCGTGCGGACCGCTTCCGGCTCGCCGGGGCGCGCCATTTTGATACTTTCGGCTCCTTTACCCATGGTTCCCTCCTTTAAGGCCGACCGGGCCTAATCCCGCGGGTAACGGGTTCAACTTCTTTTTCCCGCTGCTTCGTTGCGTCCTCGGAATCGTCAACGACCCAAGGGGGCGTTTTAGGGGGAGGTTCCGGCCGGGTACCTAAAGTAGCGTCGAAGGGGCCGTCGCAAGCGGATGTCGCCGCCCCCAAAGCCGCGAGCATAGCCCCTGCGGCATACCCGAGAAACGCGGGCCTTAATTTGGGGCTGATGCGCGTATGAGCTATGATCCCCTCGAGTTGGGGTAGGGGGACCGCGGCGAGCATCGCCTCTTCCGCGGCGGTAAGCTTAAGGCCGATCGCCTCGGCGGCGCCGGCCCGTTTTTCGAGGAGGAGTTTTTTGAAGGGAGGGTCGACCGCGGCCTTTTTAACCAAAACCTCGACGCCGCGCGGGACGTCGTTGACGTTGGCGCCTTCGGCCGGCGGCCTGCCGCCGACGATGGTCGTGCGGACCGCTTCCGGCTCGCCGGGGCGCGCCATTTTGATACTTTCGGCTCCTTTACCCATGGTTCTCTCCTTTAAGGCCGACCGGGCCTAATCCCGCGGGTAACGGGTTCATCTTCTTTTTCCCGCTGCTTCGTTGCGTCCTCGGAATCGTCAACGACCCAGGGGGGCGTTTTAGGGGGAGGTTCCGGCCGGGTACCCAAAGTAGCGTCGAAGGGGCCGTCGCAAGCGGATGTCGCCGCCGCCAACGCCGCCAGCATCACGCCCGCGGCATAACCGAGGAACGCGGGCTTGAGTTTCGGGCTGACTTTCGTATTGGCGACGATGGCCTCGAGCTGCGCCTCCGGAACGGCGGCGAGCATTGCCTCCTCGGCGGCGGTGAGTTTAAGGCCGATCGCCTCGGCGGCGCCGGCCCGTTTTTCGAGGAGGCGTTTTTTGAAGGCGGGGTCGACGGCGGCTTTCTTTATTAAAACCTCAAGGCCCCGGGGGATTTTGCGGGGGATGATTTCGCTTCCCGGGGGCTTGCCGCCGACGACGTTAGTGCGGTTAGGTCCTCGTTCCGCGTTGCCGCGTTTTTTCGGCTTAGACTTGCCTCCGCTCATACTTAATAACCCTCGTACGTTTCGTAATATTGAATCTTACTACGATACCCTCTCCTTCTATATTATATAGTATTTTACGGCCTTTGCAAGTTACGCCCGCTTAGGCTTCAAGGGCGCATCGCCCGGTAGACCCCGCTACCTTTGACTATCGGCGCGAACTACGACGATACAGCGTACGCAAATAACCTATATTTAAGCTATTAGGCGTCGCATTTAAAGTATTACATCAATAAAAACGGCGGCTTCAAATACCCCCTTTGCCGGAGTCGGCGAGCGTCATTAAGTCCTCGGCGTAGGGGGAGAAGAACATCTGGCGGGCGAGGTACTCGTCACCCCACCGGGAAGGGGTGTTCTATGCCTTACCTCCTACCCAACGGTCCATAACGACGCAAGCGGTGAGATCGCCTGTAACGTTGACTGCGGTGCGGCTCATGTCCAGGATGCGGTCGACGCCTATGATTAGGGCTATGCCGCTCGCCGGCACGCCCACGCTCACGAGTACCGTCGCCAGGATGACGATGCCCACGCCCGGCGTCGCGGGCGAGCCGATGGAAGCCCCCACCGTCGTTACGACGACGAGTACGAGCGCGCCGAGGCTCAGGTCGACGCCGAAGACCTGTGCCAGGAAGACGGTTGCGGCGCCCTGGTACAGCGCCGTGCCGTCCATATTGACGGTCGTACCCAACGGCACGAGAAACTGTGCTATCGACGGCCTTACGCCCAGCCGCTCTTCCGCCGTTTTAATCGTAAGGGGCATCACGGCCGCCGAGCTGGAGGTCGAAAATGCTAATAGTTGTACGTCGCGGGCGCTGTTCAAAAAGCGCCACGGCGTCACGCCGGACACGACGTATACGATTACGAGGTAAATGCATAGCATACAAAACAACCCTAAGAAAACCGTGCCGACGTATATACCCATCCCCACTAAAACGTCCAAGCCCACGCGCGCCGTTATTTGGGCGAGCAGGCCGAAGACGGCGACCGGCGCGAGGAGCATCGCCCATCGGACCACTTTCATGCAAACTTCCTGGACCGAGCCGAGTAAGTCCAACAAAGGTCGCGATTGTTTGGGCGCGAGCGTCACGAGCGCCAGGCCTATTATGAGGGCGAACAATACGATTTGGAGCATCTCTTTTCCAACCATCGAGGCAAACGGGTTTTGGGGCAGGATTTCGACGAATTTTTCCGGCAAATCTCGAAGCGACGGCGTTTCCGTAAGGGCGCCTTCAACCTCAGGGATTTCCGTTTCCATCGCCGCGGCAACTAAGCCGCTTTCGATGTATTCGCCGGGCCTAACGACTAGCGATGCCCCTATGCCTATCGTAATCGCGACGGCGGTGGTAAGGACGAAGTAGGGAGCGAGCCGCAATCCTAGCCGTTTGAGCTGCGCCAAATTTTCGCTCGCCGCAAGACCCAATATCACGGACGAGAATACCAAGGGAATGACGATCATTTGGATAAGAGTAAGGAAGATTTTGCCGGGGATGGCGAGCCAATCGCCTATCGCGTTGGCGGTTTCACGTTCGACCAAACCGCCCGCAGGGCCCAACGCTAAGCCGACGCCGACGCCGAGCGCCATGGCGATAAGGATCTGTAGCCACAAACGGCTTTTTATGAGGGTTTGGAGGTGGTCGGCGAGCCTTTTGAGGTTTTGCGGTTGTATAAGTTCAAGGGGTTGAGGTTTTTGCATAATTTTACTTAATAAAACAGGTGAAGTCCACCCCTGTGTATTTGGTCGTTAAACGTCCCCGTATTTCCTTTTCGTGTAATATGATACCTCTCGAAACGGCCTATAACCCGACTTTTCGAAGAAGGCTTTGGAGCCGTCGTTCCATTCTTCGACAAGGCACGCGAAGAGCTCGATGCCCAGCGCGGCGAGGCGCCGTTCGGCTTCGGCTAAGAGTTGGGCGCCGACGCGACGGCGCCGGTAAGCGGGCAGTACCGCGAGTCGGTTAATCCACCCTTTGCGGCCGTCGTGCGTGCCGAGCACCGCGCCGACAATCGCGCCGGCGACCTCGGCCACCAGGTAAACCGCGGTACCCTCTTTAAGTTGGCGCGCGATAGCCTCCCGCGCGTCTCGCCCCTTGGGCCTGTAGGGAAGGCCGGCTTCCCGCCAAAGCGCGACCAACGCGCCGCAGTCCTCGCTTCGTAGTTCCCTGATAACGACTTCGGCGTTGTTGCGTTTCGCCTTTTGCACGGATTTCTACTCGAGATTTAACGAGTGTGGATGTGGGGGAGCGGCACGGAGGAGGGGCGCTCCCCCGCGCCGCGACCGGCGTTACTTCTTAGCGAGCGCCGCCGCTATTATTATCATGTATATAGCGGCCAAAGCTACGAGGATGTATATGATGCGGGCAATTACGTATACCGCGCTGAATATCCAGGAGATGAGGTTGAAGCCGAATATTCCGACCAGGCCCCAGTTCAGGCCCCCGATTATAACTAGTATCAGTGCAATCCAATCCAGCACGTTTAAGTTCTTCATTTAAATCACCTCCTCTTCTGCTGGATTTCGCTTAGGGACTACTGGACCTAAAATAGGTTCTTGGCGCTCTTCAACGGCGCCGTCAACCGGCAACATCCGTCGACCTCGGCCGGCTTAGTTCGGCGCGACTAGGTCTCGTAAGGCCGCCTCGGCCGATGAATCCTGTCCCGCCGGTAATTACGGCCAACATATTTTACATATCGGACCCCCGCTATTATAAAAGAAGTCGGAAACTTTTCAATAACTTAAAGGTTTAACCTTACAATCGCGTAGTTGAGCACCGCGGCGAAGCTGACCCAGGCTATGTAAGGTATCAAGAGAAAAGACGCCGGCTTCGAGACGCGATAGAAAGTCAAAATCGCCGCGGCGATGGCCAGCCAAAGCGCCACGATTTCGACGAACGCGAGCAGCGGCGAACGTAGGCCGAAGAAGAGCCCGGACCACAATAAGTTCAAGCCGAGCTGGACGCCGAAGGCGCTTAGCGCCGTTTTGACGCCTTTACTCCCGATTCCCTTATCCCACACCAGGAACGCCGCGACGCCCATCAAAACGAAGAGCGTAATCCATACCGGCGAGAAAACCGCGTTGGGGGGCGTGAAACCCGGCTTTTGCAAGGAAGCGTACCAGGTGGGTATCGAGGGCGTCGTAAATAGGGAACCGACGAAGCCGGCCAGCTGGCATACCGCAAGCGCGACTACCAATTTAACGATTCTCTTTAGAAGCATGTTTCTAACCTCGTCTCCGTCTGACGTTACTTTTTCTTGCGAGATAAAGCTTTCGAGATCGCTTCACGTACGCCGTCTTTCGGCGCTTCGTACCCCCAGAATATCTCTTCGCCGTCGACGAATATCCCGCGCGCGCGGCCGTGGCGCCGTAATGCCGCCAGGTCGCGGGCGTCATACTCGCGCAGTACCACGGCCTCGCCGAACTCGCCGGCAACGTCGCGCACGCGCCCGGCCTCGACGTCGCTCGTTAGGCAGAACGTGTTGTAGAAGAGGTCCACGGCCACTTTGCCCGGCGCGGGCTCGAGCCGGTATTTGTCTTCCGGGAACGTCGGCGGCTCGGCCGAGGTGTCGAATATTTTCCAAAGGACGGCCCTTTCGCCGCGACGTGCCGCCGCCTCGAAGCCGAGCTTCTCGAAATAGGCGGCGGGCATAAACCAAAAATCGTGGTAGTAGCCGTAGGTTACGAGCCCTTTTTTCCCTTGGTTCCGCGCCTCTTCCTCCGCCGCGGCGAGCAACGCCCGGCCGACGCCTCGCCCCTTGACTTTGCTGTGGGCGACGAGGCAGGGGAAGACGGCGAGGTCTCGCCCGAGCGGGCCCCAGGGGCAAACTTCGATCGGCATCACGTAAATAAAACCGACCCGTTCGCCGTTCAACGTCGCAACTTTTATCCTCAGGCCGTGCGCGTAGGCCTTTTTGAACCACGCCAGCCGCCGCCGGGAGGATGCGTCTATTTCGTCCGACTCGTCGACGTGCGTACAGGTGGCGACGAAATACTCGTCCTCGGGTTCCATATCGCGGACTATCACGGCATTCATAGCGACGCGACGGCCTACCGGCCACGCCGAACCGACCCGTGGGGTCGGCGACGCGTACGCCAGATGTAGAGGTTCGTGAAGGCGGGTCCGGACTCGTCGGGTTGGAATTGCCGCGCGCCGTCGCGGGTGGTTCCGCGTCCTTCTAGCTCGGGTTCTTTGAAACGCGCGAGTTGGGGAGCCATGTTTTTTGCCGAGTTGGCCTTTGCGGCTCGACGCCAAACCGCTTTAACGAAAGCGCGGCATTCGGGCGTCCGGTGCGGATTTCTCTCCCCGGCACGATAATCCCGCCGGTTCTTTTTAAGAAATTTCCAACCCCAAAAAATATTACGGTCAAAAAGTTTTTTTATCAAGGACAATCTACCTGAGCCGGGCGATAAGGCCCGTGGCCGGCTGGGTTCTATTGACCGAATTAAAATATATTTGTTTGAGCGATTTTACACAGCCCAAAAATGATTATTGACAATTTGCTTATTATTATGTTATTAATAAGGCTTAAGAGAAGCGGCTTCGCCGCTACTCGAAACTATAAACGAGAGGACGATGCGATTAATGGCAGAAGAAACCACGGCATCTTCCGAGGCCGAGAAACCGGAAAGAGAGCGACTCCGTACTAAGACGCGTACGGAATATCGGATGGAACCGGTGTTCGGAGACGCAGAGGGGTTTAATTCCGAAGAATTCGAAGAACAAGCCGGTTTGTACGAAGAGTCGTTCCGCGACATCGAGGAGAATGAAATCGTCACCGGGACCGTCGTCGCCATCGCCGACGACGAAGTGCTGGTAGACATCGGCTACAAGTCCGAGGGGACGATAAGCCTCGGCGAATTCGGCGAAGAAGAGTCGGTGGCGGTCGGCGACAAGGTGGAAGTCTACCTGGAGAAAAAAGAGGACCAGGACGGCGTTATCGTCCTTTCGAAGGAGAAGGCCGATTTTTATCGCGCCTGGGACCAAGTCCGCGACGTATACGAAACCGGGGGCGACATCGAAGGTAGAATTATGAACCGCGTCCGGGGCGGTTTCATCGTCGACATCGGCGTCAAGGCTTTTCTCCCCGCGTCGCAGCTGGACCTCAGGCCCGTACGCGACTTCGAACCTTACATCGGCAAGAGCTTCCGCGTAAAAATTATTAAGGTTAACAAACGCCGTCGCAATATCGTCCTTTCGCGCAAGGCCCTCCTCCTCGAGGAACGCGAGATAAAGAAAAAGCGCCTCCTCGAAACTATTAAAGTGGGAGCCGTTCTCGAAGGAGAAGTCAAAAACATAACCGACTTCGGCGCCTTCGTGGACCTCGACGGCCTGGACGGCCTCCTCCACATTACGGACCTTTCCCGGGGCCGCGTCAACCACCCCTCCGAGGTCGTGTCCGTGGGCGAACAGCTAAGGGTTTTGGTTACCGATTTCGACGCGGATACGGGTCGCGTTTCACTTAGCCTCAAAGAGCTTCAAGAAGACCCTTGGGAAACGGTAACGGAACGGTATCGCGAAGGCGACCGCGTCATCGGCAAAGTCGTCTCCATCGTGGACTACGGCGCCTTCGTAGAGCTCGAGGCGGGGATTGAGGGTTTGGTTCACGTTTCCGAGATGTCCTGGACGCAACGCGTGAAACATCCCTCCAAAGTCTTATCCGTCGGCGACGAGATCGGCGTCGTAATACTCAAAATCGACGACGAAAACAAACGCATATCCTTGGGCCTGCGCCAAACCATGCCGAACCCCTGGGATACGATCGACGAACGTTATCCCCCTAGGACCGCGATCAAAGGCGTCGTTAAAAATATTACGGACTTTGGCGTCTTCGTCGAATTGGAAGAGGGAATCGACGGTTTGATCCACATATCGGATATATCGTGGACGAAGCGCGTACGGCACCCGTCCGAATTTTGCCAAAAGGGCCAAACGGTCGAAGCCGTCGTCCTGACCATAGATTCTGTTAACCGCCGGATATCGCTGGGCGTTAAACAGCTTGAACGCGACCCCTGGGCTACGGTCGAGGAGAATTACCCCCCTGGCGCCTACGTCCAGGGCGACGTCGTACGGATAACGCCGTACGGAGCCATAGTAAAGCTCGAAGACGATATCGAAGGTCTACTTCACATTTCCGAAATCGCAGGGCGCCGTATTAACCGCGTCGAAGACGTTTTGGACGCCGGCGACCGTATCAAGGTTAAGGTAATTAATATTACGCCCAAGGAACGCCGCATAAATCTCAGCCTCTGGCAATATCAAAACGAGACCGGCGACAAAGGCATTGAAAAGGGAGCCGGGCTGGCCGTACTGGCCGCCGAGGAGGCCAGGGCCGAGGAAGCGGCCGCGGCAACGGTGATAGTTGAAACGCCCGACGTAGAAACTTCAGAAGAAGTAGCCGCCGAAGAAGTAGCGCCCGGGCGCGAGGAAGGTGAAGGGAAACCGGAAGGCGCGCGCGCAACAGAACCGCCGCCCGCGACTTCCGCCCCGACGGAAGAAACGGGAGCGGCCGCGGCAACGGTGATAGTTGAAACGCCCGACGTAGAAACTTCGGAAGAAGTAGCCGCCGAAGAAGTAGCGCCCGGGCGCGACGAAAGTGAGGGGAAGCCGGAAGGCGCGCGCGCAACAGAACCGCCGCCCGCGACTTCGGCCCCGACGGAAGAAACGGGAACGGCCGAGGAGGGCGTCGAAAGCGAGCCGGCTACCGAAACCGACGAGGTGACGTCGGCTGAGGGCGTCGCGGCGGAAAAGGCCGCGGAGCCGAGCGGCGAGAAGGCGGAGACGTCGGCTGAGGTTGCGCCTCCCGAGACGCCGGTTGAAGCTGCGCCTCCCGAACCGGCGCCGGCCACGGCGGACGAAGGAGAAGGCGGCGGCGAGGCTGCCGGCGAAAAGGCTGAAACTAAGAAGGAAGAGGACGTGTAATTTCAGAAAGTGACGAATGCCGGCGGCTTCGTTTCCGGGAGCCGCCTTTTAACTTTTGATGGATGCCTTAGCCGGAAGCGGAATGCTTAGGCGAGTGATATTGCTCGGGCGCCCTAATGTGGGCAAATCTACGCTTTTCAACCGCCTCCTCGGGCGCCGCGTCGCGATGACCGACGTCGAGCCGCACACTACGCGCGATATCCTCGCCGGACTTTGCCGGTGCGGGGACGCGCGGCTCGAGTTGGTAGATGCCGCGGGCTTTTTAGTATCGCCCGAGGATACGCTGAAGCAGAGTATAAAAAGGGGCCTCGACGCCGCGGCCGCCTCCGCGGACGTCGTCGTCCTGGTTTTCGACGGCCGGGAGGGCCTTTTACCCCTCGACCGCGAGCTGGCCGATTTCGCCCGACGATTGAACAAGCCGGTCATCCCCGTCGTTAATAAAATCGATTCGCCGTCTTTGCTCGGTAGCGTCGGGGAGTTTTATGAGTTGGGTTTCGAGCGCGACCCGCGGCCCGTGAGCGCGGCGAACGGTTACAATTGCCGCGAGCTCCTCGAGGCCGTGGTCGAAGAACTTGGGCCCGCGGCCGAGGCGGGAGAAGGAGCGGGGGAAGAGAGGCTATGCGTCGCGATTGTGGGGAGGCCGAACGTCGGGAAGTCGTCGCTCCTTAACCGACTCGCGGGGGGCGAGAGGGTCGTCGTGCACGAGAGCCCGGGCACGACGCGTGACGCCGTCGACGTCGAAGTAGATTTCGAAGGCCGTGAGCTCGTATTCGTCGATACCGCGGGAATACGGCGGCGGACCCGTGCCAAGAAAAGGCTCGAGCTGTGGAGCCTTGGAAAAGCCTTCGCCGCGATTCGCCGGGCTTCGGTCGTGGTGCTCGTCCTCGACGGCGCGGAGGGGCCTACCTCGCAGGACGCAAAGATCGCCGCGTACGCCGACCGCCACGGCCGGGGCCTTATCTTTTTCTTGAATAAAACCGACCTCCTCGCAGACGACGCGGGATTGGAACCGCGTCTCGCGGACGTGCGCTCGGAGCTGAGTTTCGCCCGCTACGCTTCCGTACTCGCCGGTTCGGCGCTGAAGGGGTTCGACGCGCGCGCTCTCTACGGAGCGATATTCGAAGTTGACGAAAACCGCCGAGCTCGCGTTGGGACCGGGGAACTAAACCGTTTCCTCGGCGAGGCCATGATAAGGCGCAAATTCAGGGTCGGCAACAAAGAGCTGAGCCTCCTCTACGCCGCTCAGGTGGCAACGGCGCCGCCGGCGTTCCACCTGTTTCTGAACGTAGCTAAGCGCCCTCCCGTTGTCTTCTCCCGCTTTATTGAGAATCGCCTCCGCGAGGGTTTTCCCCTCGTCGGCACGCCCATCCGCCTCGTATTTCGCTTGCGGGGCAGGAAGCAAAATAAAAAATAGTTGTCGCCCGGCGCGGGCGATGTTATTTTTTGCCGATGGAAGTCTTCGCCTACCTGGCCGCGGCGGTGGCGTCGTTCTTGGTGGGGGCGATCCCGTTCTCGTGGCTTTTGGGAAAACTCGCCGGCTTAGACCTTCGGGAGATCGGTTCCGGGAATCCCGGCGCCAACAACCTCTATCGGGCGGCCGGCTGGCGTTGGGGCCTCCCGGCGTTGCTTCTCGACGTCGGGAAAGGCTTTTTGCCGGTAGTTTTGGTACGTTGGTTCTTTCCCGACTTAGTCGCCGCGGCCGTCGTGGCCGCGGGGGCGGCGATCGTCGGCCACATGTGGACCCCCTATCTCGGTTTCCGCGGCGGCAAAGGCGTGGCTACCGCGGCGGGCGCGTTCCTCGCGCTCAACCCTCTTTTAATTTTGATAACCTTCGCCGTCTTCGTCGCGATAGTTGCCGCGACGCGCTACGTGTCGCTCGGCTCGATAGTAGCGGCGTGCGTCGCCTTCGTCGGCTCGTTCGCGCTGCCGCTTTCGACGGGCCGGCCGGTGGACCGTTACTTCGTGGCCCTCTGCGGCGTATGCGCCGCGGCCATTATCGTCGCGCACCGGAGGAATATCTCCCGCCTTCTGGCCGGGACCGAACGGAAGATGGGAGCGGGCAAGGAAGATGGCCGCTAAGGGCGAAGCTAAGAGCGTGGCCGTATTGGGCGCCGGTTCGTGGGGCGTCACGCTTGCGCGCCTCCTGGCGGAAAACGGCGCGCGCGTGCGCCTTTGGTGCTACCTGCCCGAAGAATACGAGATGTTGAGCCGAACACGCGAGCGGCGCGACATCTTGCCCGGCGTCGTATTACCCGACGTCGTCGAAATTTCGGAGGACGCCGCGGCGGTGGCGACCGGCGCCTCGGCCGTTTTCTTCGTCGTTCCCTCCTTCGGCGTCCGGCCGACGGCGACGTTGATACGCGACGCGTGCGACGGCTCGCAGCTCGTGGTATCCGCGGCCAAGGGGCTCGAGGAGGACACCTTCCTACGCATGACCGAAGTATTGGGGCAGGAGTTGGGGGGGCGCGCGCGGGGTTACGTGGCCCTCTCGGGTCCGAGCCACGCCGAGGAGGTATCGCGGCGCGTGCCGACGACCATAGTCGCGGCCTGTGGAGACGAGGCGCTGGCGGAAGAGGTCCGCGATTTAACGATTGCGCCGTATTTGAGGGTCTACACCAACGACGACGTGGTCGGCGTCGAATACGGAGCCGCCCTCAAGAACGTTATCGCCATAGCCGCGGGCGTCGTGGACGGCTTAGGCTACGGCGACAATACTAAGGCGGCGCTCCTTACGCGGGGCCTTGCGGAGATAAGTCGTCTCGGCGTCGCGCGCGGCGCCAACTCCTTAACCTTTGCCGGCCTCTCCGGTTTGGGCGACCTCGTGGTAACGTGTATCAGCCCGTATAGTCGGAACCGGTACGTCGGCGAAGAATTGGGGCGGGGTCGTCGGCTGGAAGATATCCTTGCCTCCATGAAGATGGTAGCGGAGGGGGTCCGCACCACGAAAGCGGCCTATAGGTTGTCCCTCGAGGCCGGCGTGGAGATGCCGATAACGACCGAGATGTACAAGGTGATGTTTGAGGACAAAAGCCCCCAGGCCGCCGTTTACGAGCTGATGACGAGGCGGCCGAAATCAGAGGGAAGGTTATAATTTGTCGGCGAAAGCCCTTGATATGTTATAATAAAAAAATTATATTAGGATATGCGCCTCGGTAACGTGGTAGGGATGGTAGTTTCTACGGTTAAGGATGAGGGCCTTCGAGGGATAAAGCTCTTGTTGATAGAGGATTCCGACGAGTTCGGGGGGGGTAAGGGTTCGTACTACGTTGCCGCGGACGCGGTAGGCGCCGGGAGGCGGGAGATGGTCCTCACCGCGGCCGGGTCCTCCGCGCGCCAGACGAAATTGACCAGGGACCGACCCGTAGACGCGGTCGTAATGGCCATCGTCGAAACCGTCGAGCGGGACGGCGAGGTAACCTACCGAAAGGGTGAGGCGGCGACCCCGTGAAGGCCGGCTGCGTTGTGGGTTCGGTGGTGGCAGCGCGGGTCGCCGAAGGGCTCGGCGGCAGGAAGTTCCTGTTGGTGGTTCCGGTCGACGAAGAGGACCGTGCGGAAGGCGACGCGTTCGTGGCCTGCGACGTCGTGGGCGCGGGTCGCGGGTCCCGCGTTATCTGGGTAGGCGGGAAAGAAGCGGCCTTGGGCTTAGGCCGCGACGACGTGCCCGTGGACGCGGCATGCGTTGCCATATTGGAGAGGCACGGCCGCGGCGAGGAGTAAAGGTAATGGAACTCGGCCGCGTCTTGGGGCCGGCACCTTCGAACGTAAAGCATCCCGCGCTCGCGGGCCTAAAATTGGTTTTCGTAAAGCCGGAAGCGAAGGGTAAGGGTGTCGTCGTCGCTTGGGACTTGGTGGACGCGGGCCG
>CAZWAM010000001.1:13458-16327 GCA_964631855.1 uncultured bacterium
ATTTTCGAGTTTCTCGATATTTGGGATTATATAACGACGGCCCCGGACAAAGAAGCCGCGTTGGAGATGGTCGCTGCCGGAAGGCGGATGCAAGCGCGCCGGGCGGCGCCCGTCATGACGCCGTCTTTCGTAGCGGACGACCTCAAGGCCAAGATCGAGCAGGGAATACGCGTAAGTAAAGCGGGTAAATTGAGGGACGCGCTGTCGTACTTCAACGCCGTTATAAAAGCGGATAAAAACAACGTGACCGCGCTCACCTGGAAATCCAACGTCCTCGAAAGGCTGGGCCAGCTTGGCGACGCGCGTCGTTTATATAAGCGCGTGTGTGAAATCGGGCGAGGCGACCCGCGCCTTTTATCCTACGCGCGCGGCCGCATCGAGAAGCTGAATCAAAAGTTGCGGTTCGCCGCGGGTCGCGACCGAGCTTTCGAACAATTGAAAGTAACCACGCGAAACCTTGCCAAGGCTACCCGGGCCCTCCCGAATTTATTTGTCCCGGAACGCACGGTCGACGAGCGTAAAGCTCCCTTTCTCTTGTGTTGTCGTACGTGGGACGACGGCGCTTCGTTCGGCGACGAACAATCGGGCCTTGCGCTCACGCGCGGCGGCGGATACTTTTTGTGGGTAGGGGGCCGGGGCGTCGTCTTGAACCCGGGAAAGAATTTTACGGCCCGTTTGGCCGAAGCCGGCCGCCGCCTCGCGGACGTCGACGCTCTTATGGTTACCGACGTCGCCTGGGAGCAAAGCGCCGACCTCGAGCCGCTGCTGGAGGCCGTCGGCCGCTACAATAAAGCCGGCGTCGGGCCCGTCAAAAAAGTTGAGGTCTTCGTAAACGCGGGGGTGTATAAGAAGAATTATTCGTGGCTTTCCGCGGCAAAAGACGTCGTATCCAAGCTGACGGTTCTCTATCCCGGCCACGGTTACCGCATAGGGGACGCGGCGCTCGACGTCAAGGCGGCCGACGTTCCGGAGAGCCGCGCCGACGAGGCGTTAGGTTTGGTGTTTACGGCGGGGACGGCGACCTTCGCGTACGTCGCCGATGCCGCGTGCGCGGACGTCGACGTTTCGGCGGCGCAATACGGGGCGGCGAGGGGCCACGTTTTACTGGCCCACGTAGGGTCCGTCTATTCCGAGGGCGACCCGGCGGCTAAATGGTCCGCCGTTTGCCTCGGCGTCGAAACCCTGGGCAGATTGCTTTTGGAGGTCAAGCCGGCGGTTGCCTTGTTGACCAAAATGTCTTACGTCGCCGACCCCGCGGCGTTGAGTGCCGCGATTACGAAGGCGACGGACGTGCGTTGTTTTCCGCTCGACGTAGGCTTAGCCGTTAACCTGGGTACGAAGGAAATAATAACGGGTGACGGCGTCGCGCCGATTGAGAAGGTGAACGTACATTTGGGGGCGGACGGCCGCCTTCGTTACAAGGCCGCCAACTGAAAACAACGCGCGGAGAAAAGGTCAAATCCGGGATTCGCGCGTACTCGCGGGAAAGGGGTTATGAAGGATTTCAAAATCACGAAGTTGGAAGAGGAAAAAGACGGCGTAGTCGTTGTGGCCGTCGAAGGCCAGGTCGGTATCGAGGAGGCGGCGCGGGTTTCCAAATTCTTCGAGGAACTTGAGAACGAGGGCGTCATCTGGGTTATCGTGAGTCTCAAAGGCGTCGATTTCATAAGCACCGCGGGCGTGGGGGCTTTGCTCTACGCCGTCGGCGGCGCCAGGAAACGCAGCGGCGAAATCGTTTTCATAGAGTTCTCTCCCAAGACGAAGGCCGTCTTCGAGTTTCTCGACCTGCACGATTTCATCGTTACGGCGTCGGACCAGGAGGGGGGCTTTAAAATTATTAAAGAAATTAAGAGCGGCGCCCGTAAGATGAACCAATAACGTGAGCTCCGCGTGCTCGGCCTGGGCATCGCGTCCGCTACCCACGGGGATATATAGCCTAAAGCGTCACGCGGTAAGACACGCCTTCGAAGAGCACCTCGACTTCTTCCCCCAGCGCAAAATACGGGGCGAGGGCGGGGTGTTTTTTTATAAGTTCGAAATATTCTTCGCTGGCGAATTTCACCTCGACCGCGGCCCGCCCGGCCTCGTCGTCGAGCGCGAGGTCGCGCCATAAGCCGCCGGAACGTCTGAAACTCTTCCCTTCAACGTACCGGACGGCTACGTCGCCGTAGGCCGAGGGGGCTACGGCCGCGCGCTTCAAGCTTCCGATGGCTTTCGATTCCCGCACGGAAAGTTCGTCCGCGCTCGCGGGCGCGCGGAAGCCGTCTCTATCCTGCAACCACGTGCCGGCGGAAGCTAATTCCTCGGCGCGGCCGCCTAGGCCGTGCCAAACCGTCGGCGACGGCCGCGATATCGCCGGGCCGGTGTCTTCCACCAAATACGACGTGTAGGGCGTTGGTATGCCGTAACGCTTCGAGAGGGCTACGACGGCGTCGATAAGCTCCTTGTCTTCCCCCTCGAGTTTTATCTGCTCGAGCAGGAAGCCTATTTTGCGCGTCGCCCATAAGGCGGGTATGAATTTGTTGTCCCGGCTTTCGGCGGCGACGTTGCGGAGGTAGTAGCGGAACGATTCCGCCTTGCCCGCGCGCTCGCCCGCCAGGACCAAAACGCCGTCGGCGAGTTCGCCTTTGTAGCGCCCGAGTACGGATAGTTGCATACCGGCGAAGATATCGGGTACCGCGGACGGGTAGGAATCGTAAAATTCTACGTTCTCCCACGCGAGTTCGACGCTGCTTAGGACCGGTTTGGAAATCTTATCGTAAAAAGAAGTCACGGCCAACTCCACGTCCTCGGCCGGTTCGACGTAATGCGCCGTGCCGCCGTTTTTAAGCGCGAGGGCGTCGAGGAGTTCCGCTTTGACCTTATACCC
>CAZWAM010000001.1:16427-23530 GCA_964631855.1 uncultured bacterium
TCGTTGAAGGGTATGACGTTGAAGCGGTCCGCGGGCCCGAGTTGGTTGAGGCAGTAGCTCACCGCTTCTTTAACCTGCTCGATCTTTTCGCCGGCCATCGAGCCGGAGACGTCGACCACGAAGAGCAGCTCCTTGGGCCCGGGCGTTGCCGCCGCGGCGGCGGGGGGCGTAATAGTCAGGACCGCGTAACCGTCTTCGCCGCCCTCCTTGTGCGCGAGCAGGCTTGCCCCCATTTCCGCGTCGCCGACGCCGTAATATAAAATTAGGTCTTCGGCGGGTTTAACGTTTTTGACGTGGTATTTTACGACCGCCGCGTTGGGCGCCTTTCGCTCAAGTTGGACCTTGTGAGAGGGCGAGAAGACGTTCTCGAGGCGCGCACTCGTCTTCAAATTAACTTCGACGTCGACGTCCTCGATGGGCTCGCGGCTGAAGCGCTCGGTGTCGAGGGGGTAGACGAACTTCACGAGGCCGCCGTCGTAGCGTAAGAGCTCGGCGTACGTTATCTCGACGCGTTTTTTGCCTTTCGCCGGGATGGGGTAGATGCGCGCCTTGACGGCGCCCCGGCCCATATATTCCAGAAGCGCCGGGTCTTTGCTCTGGTTAACCAATTTCCGGTATTCGATCGCGGCCTCGTCGGCGTCGAGCATCTCGCCCTCAACCGGCTTCCCGTCGACCTTCAGCGAGAAGCGGTCAACCGCGGCGCCTTTCGGCAGCGGGAATATGTATATGCCCTCGACGTCGACGTTATACGGGTTTTCGAAAAGCTCGTCGACGTGCGTGGTTGCCACCTGGTCCTCGATAACGGTCTCGACGTGATGGTATTTGATGTCGAGGCTGTAACGTTCTTGTTGGGGACCCGGCGGGGGCCAGGGGGGCATCGGCTGAGGTATCGGTACGATAATGCCGTCGGCGGCGCCGACGGTAGGTAAAAGCGCGAGTAACGCCGTCGCCGCTAAGGTCGCGCGAACCAACCTGTCTCGCATAATCGCCACCTCCGCTCAATTTGCGGCGTTATTTTCAAATATTTCGACCCCTCCTCTACGGCGAAGGTTTAACGACGCTCGGGGCAAACAACCACGCCGACGGTTAACGCTCTTTCTCGCCAAGCCGCTCCAGGACCCGCCGGACCGCTTCGCGGACGACCGCGTCGTCTTCGGGGGGCGCCGGTTCCTCCGCTATCTCGCAAACGTCGCAGGGGATGTTGAGAGGGGCTTTTCCCGGGGCGATCTGCGTGAGCTTCGCGACGTCGTCGCGCGTCAGGACCGCGACGCGGCCGAGCTGCCGCGCCACCAACATTATGCGCGCGAACTGTTCGACCTTCTCGAGGGTGAAATAAGCCTCCTCGAGCGTCGCCCCGAGCGTCACGGTGCCGTGGTTGGCGAGGAGAAACGCGTTGTGGTCGCGGAGTTTGGGCCGGATGCTCTCGGGGACTTCCGGCGTCGACGGCGTCGCGTAGGGCGCGAGCGGTACGTTCCCGAAAGTAGTGATTACCTCGGGAAGCACGCATTCCGCGAGCGGCATCCGCGCAACCGCGAAGCCCGTGGCCGTCGGCGGGTGGGCGTGGACGACGCCGTTCACGTCGGGCCGCTCCTTGTAGATCTCGAGGTGGAGCAGTATTTCGCTCGAGGCTTCGCGGTGCCCTTCTACGCGGCGGCCCGCGCCGTCTAAGACGACGACGTCGTCGGCCGCGAGGGTCCCCTTGCATAGGCCCGCCGGCGTCGCGGCTACGAGGTTGTCGCCGACGCGGCAGCTCATATTTCCGTCCGTCGCGGCGACGAAGCCGCGCTCGTAGCACCGCCGCCCTATTTCGACTATCTCTTTTCGCGCCTGCCAGATATTCATATTCGTTCCTCGGCGTGGTAAAAAAATACTTTTTTATTTCCTTTAAAATCAGTACGTTACTATAATTATCTTAATATTTTGGTTTAATTAAAATAGGACGGCTTGGGCCGGATAGTAGGCATCATTTGCCGTGCCCGGGACCTCGTACGTAAATATAACATTACGAGTACGAGTTGGCAAAGGAAAACCCGCCCGTACGTTGGGCGGGTTTCGCGTTTATCTTTAAACTTAGCTGGTGACGACCATAGCCTTAAAGGATACTCGTACGGCCCCGTGGCCTCTATTATTTAACTACCGCGAGCCGTTTTACGGCGACGTTATCGCCGGCCTGCAGGCGGTAGACGTAAACCCCCGCGGCCAACCTACCTGTGTCGAACGTGGTGTCGTTTTCGCCGGTGGCCCGCGGTCCTTCCGCTAACGTTGCAACTTTACGGCCGCTCAGGTCGAAGACCTCGAGCTTCGCCTCGCCCGGTTCGGCGAGCGTGAAGGCGATCGTCGTAGTTCCACGCGTCGGGTTGGGGTAGTTTTGGCTCAGGCTGAACGACGCGGCCTTGGCCTTACGCTGGGCCTTGACTCTTAACGGGCCGAACCGTTCCTTGGCGCCGCGGAGCGTCACGGCCTCGAGCGTGTAGTTATAGACGGTGCCCGGGACGATGGACGGGTCGAGGTACTTGAACGGTTTTTGGCCCGTAATCATATGCCGGTTGAGTTTAACCTCCGCCGCCGAGTGCCGCTCGTCGGTCCGGTAGATGTTAAAGCCGGCGTAGTTGATATTCGGTTCCCAGCTTAGCTCGACCGCGCCGGCCAGCGCTTTCGCTTGGAACTCCTCTATGCCGGTGAAGATTTCCCAATATTTTTTGTAGGCCGCGTCGGCGTTGGCCTGAAGCTCCGACAGGTTCATCCCGGCGACGACGGCGAAGGCAAGGCCTACCTTGTCGCCGTTTTTGCAGTCATGCGGCCCGCTCGAGAGGCACACCCGCCAATCGTACGGCTCGGACCTCGTTTCCCATTTCCCGGAGGTCATTAAAGCCCATTTCGCCTGGTGCGTCTCGGGCTCGTTCATGATGTCGGTCACCGCGGCGGTATGCGGTTTGCCGTCGAGGACGCGTAACCCTACGTACGGGTGCTTGGGTTCGTCGTCGTACATATACGTCATCTTCCGGCCGTAGTCTATGCCTACTTTGTCGTCTATATACGATAAAGAGCCGCCGACGTCGAAGTCGTAGTAGAAGGCGACGAATTCGTCGTTGAAGTCTCGAGCCGAGTTGTTGAGGACGCGATAATGGAAGATTATGTAATCGTCATTTTTCGCCTCGGACCACTGCATGCCGTGTTGTTCGACGACGAGGTTGATTACCTCGTAGCTGTCGGTGACTTTTAGGTACGAGTCGAGGTCGCCGTATTTTTCAATATAGGGTGGGCGTTGGTTCCAGCTCGAGCCGTCGCTCCACAGGAGGCCGAGTACTCGGTCCCACTTGTCGCTCACGCGGGGCGTTCCCCACGCGTTGGTCCCGACCCAGAAACTCCCCATGTAAAGCGTGCTGACGCCGCTCTGGCCGGGATACGTCCCGCTGCCGCCGTCCGGGTCGCCAACGTACAAACGGTTCCACAGCTTGAGCCAGTAAAGCCCCGCGTCGTGTATGTCGTTGCTCTCGCCGTCGACGGAATAGGCCGCGTCGCCGTATTTTGCGTCCGCGGCCCAACTCGCGCCAGCGATAAGGAACAACGCTGTCGCCGTCGTTATTATCTTCGTCTTCATATCCGCCTCCCGTCTTTACCTTGCGTCTCGTTCGTTACAATTAGAATTTAATACGATAACCCGCCAAAGTCAAGAAAAATTAATAGCGGGCGACAGTTTTTGTCCTGCAACTTATTATTTTACAATCATATAGACCAACGCAGTGAACAATATTGTTGATGGTCGCGTTGTGCCGCCTCAGGCGAAAAAGGTTAAAGCTTTACGCCGCCGTCTTTGCAAAAAGCCGCCCTACCAAGGGCGGCAATTTTTACTTCGGCTTGCCTTTAACGGTAAAGTGCTTTGACCTTGCCGAGGGACGCGGGCGTCGTCGACACGGGCCCGGGGCAGTGTACGCGGTAGACGTAGCCGTTGGTGCAGCCAACGAAAAGATATTGGCCGTAATAGGCCAGGCCGGTGGGTTCGTCGGCCGGCCCTACAAACGAGGATACCTGTGACCCGGAGGTATTACAGGCGTAAATGACCTTGCTGCTCCAAGGTGACCATATGAACCGGTTGCGGTGGTCGTACGCGACGTCCCAACGCGCGCCCCTCCGGAAAGATGACAGGATGCTGCCGGTGGACAGATTATGTCGCCAGATGTAGCCGGGTTGGCTATCGGCGACGAATAACGCCGTCGTTCCCCGGCCGGCGTCGCCGGTACAATGGGGCGCAACGCCGTACGGGTCGTGACCGGCGGACCAGGAGGCCCGTATGGACCCGGTCGCCGCGGCACAATCGTAGACGTAATCATTTTCGAAACAGCCAACCCACACGCGGCCGCCTTCCGAAAAGGCGAGGCCCCGATTTTTAGTCGAACGGGGCGTATTCCACCAGCCATATATCGAACCCGTAACGGGGTGGAACCGGTATACGACGTTGGGAGACGTGTAGCAGAGCGCGAAGAGAACGGTATCGGAACGGGCGAGGCCGCGCAGTTCGCTCGAGGGCGACCGGAAAGAGCTTACGACGTCACCCAACGCGGCGAACGCCGTTCCGGCGGCTAAGGCAAGCGCCAGGAATGGAATTGCCTTCATTGTAAACAACCCCTCTCCGTCGGAGTGCTTCTTCGTAACCGACGTACGTAAATAGGCGCTACTGGCCGTCTTTATTTTTTTACTACCGCGAGCCGCTTAGATGCGACCTCATCCCCGGCCTGCAGGCGGTAGATGTAGACACCTGCGGCCAACCTACTGGCGTCGAACGTGGCCTCGTTTTCGCCGGCGGCGCGGCGTCCTTCCGCCACCGTCGCAACTTTTCGGCCGCTCAGGTCGAAGACCTCGAGCTTCACCTCGCCCGGTTCGGCGAGCGTGAACGCGATCGTCGTCGTCCCGCGAGCCGGGTTAGGGTAGTTTTGGCTCAGGTTGAACGTCGCCTTTTTAGCCTTACCTTGGGCCTTGACTCTTACCGGGCCGAACCGTTCCTTGGCGCCGCGGAGCGTCACGCCCTCGAGCGTGTAGTCGTACGTTACGCCGGCCTCAGCCAACGAGTCGAGGTACCGGAACGGCTTTTGCCCCGTTATGAGATGCCGGTTGACCTTTGGCGGCGATGCCGACGCGTCCGCTTCGGCGCGATACAGGTTAAAGCCGGCATAATTAATAGTCGGCTCCCAGCTTAGCTCGACCACGCCAGGTAGCGCCCGCGCCCAGAACGTGTCTACGCCGGTGAAGATTTCCCAATATTTGTTGTAGGCCGCGTCGGCGTTGGCCTGAAGCTCCGACAGGTTCATCCCGGCGACGACCGCGAACGCAAACCTTAGCTTATCGTTGTTGGCGCAGACGTGCCGGCCGCTCGAGAGGCAGACCCGCCAATCGTAGGGTTCTTTCTTTTCGATCCATTTGCCCGAGGTCATCAACGCCCACTTCTTGGCGTCGGTATCGGGGTCGCTCATGATGTCGGGTACGCCCAGGGTGTGCGGTTTGCCGTCGAGGACGCGGAGCCCTACGTACGGGTGCTTGGGCTCGTCGTCGTACATATAAGGCATCTTCCGGCCGTAATCGATGCCGACGTAGTCGTCGTCGGAGGAAGTCGAGCCGCCGACGTCGAAGTCGTAGTACAGGCAGATGAACTCGTCCGTTAGGTTGCGGCCGGACTTGTTGAGTACGTGGTATTGGAAAATTATGTAGTCGTCGTTCTTTGCGTCCGACCACTGCATGCCGTGCTGTTCGACGCCCAGCCCTATGGGGCCTTTCTCTTTCGCTTCGCGGTCGTCCACCTTAAGGTACGAATCGAGAGCGCCGCGTTTTTTTATGTACGCCGGCCGCTTGTTCCAGCTCGAGCCGTCGCTCCACAACAGCCCCAGGATGTTGTGCCACTCGGGGCCCCCCGAGTAGGGGAAGTCGCCGCTGACGCGCGGCGCGCCCCACGCGTTCGTCCCGACCCAGAAGTTGCCGACGTAGAGGGTTAGTACGCCGTTCTGGCCCGGATACCTTCCGCTGCCGCTTTCCCGTTCGCCGTTCCACAGCCGATTCGACAACTTCAGCCAATAAAGGCCCGCGTCGTGCGTGCTGTTACTCTCGCCGTCAACGGAATAGGCCGCGTCGCCGTACTTAGCGTCCGCGGCCCAACTCGCGCCGGCGATAAAGAGCAGTACTACCGCCGTATTTAGTATTCTCTTCTTCACGTCCGCCTCCCTTTATGGGCGAATGTTGCGTTAACTTCTACCGGAATTAAAACCTAAAGGCGTTACTATGTCAAGCGAATTATTACGGTGTTCCCCTTTTATTAGCTTATAAATCATTACGTTACAGTTAGTTTAGGAAATTCCGTGAACCCGGTCACTACTCATTTTTTTCGGAAATTGCGAAGGAAAAGGGATAGCGGACCGTTACGGCGTCGCCTTCGCACGGTCCGAAGTCCCATTTCGCGACCGCCGCGGCGACCGCTTCTTCGAAAAGTTTGCAGCCGGTCGTGGCCTCCGCCACGTCGCTCGCGGTCACGGCGCCCGTCCGCGCGATGGTGAACTTTACGACGACGGTCCCTTCGATGGCGAGGCCGGCGTCGAGGAACGTATCGTAAACGTTCGTTATGTCCACCATATGTTGTTCGACGACGGCGGCGATGTCCGCGGGGTCGCGGCCGCCTTCGCCGGCGAGGGCAAGGCCCGCCGCAAGGACGACAGCGGCGAACGCCGGGCCCGTTAGGCGATAGGTTGGCATCTTAGTCCGCGGCGTCGGCGCGGCCTTCACTTCTTGCTGTAGAAGATAAAGGGGTAGGTCAGCGTAACGTCGTTCGTCGCGGGCGCGAAGGTCCACCGGCTAACGGCGCGGACCAACGCGAGCTCGAGCGCCTTTAAGTTAATCGTGGACTCGACGATTTCGACGCGGGTCACGACGCCGGAAGCGAGAATGGTGAACTTTATTTCCAGTTTGCCCGCGACGTCCGGGAAGCGGTTGAGGTAGTTCTCGTAAATCTGCTCGAGTTCTCGTTGCTTTACGTTGATTTCGGTTTGGATGTCGGCCGCGGTCCGCGTGCCGCCCGCCTTCACCTTCGCGGGGGGGACGGGCTCCTCGCCGAGGTCGACGGA
>CAZWAM010000001.1:23630-41463 GCA_964631855.1 uncultured bacterium
CCGAGCCGATGTTGCAGCGGCCGCATTTCCCGAGGCCGCATTTCATTCTCATCTCAAGCGTCGTCCATATCCGGCCGGGCGCGTAGTCCAATTTTTCTAACAGCGATTTCGCCACCAGCTTGATCATGATCGGCGGCCCGCAGGTGATGACGACGCGGTCCTCGGGGGAGGGTCGCTCCTCCTCCAATATAGGCGGGACGAAAGAGGTCCGTCCGCGCCACCCGGGTATCGGCTCGCCCGGGCATACCGGGTCGAGCGCAAGCGTCACGCCCATGTCTTCGCGCGCTTCGAACTCGACGAGCTCGCGTTCGTAGACGAGCTCGCACTCCTCCCGCGAGGCATAAATGAGGTCGACCTGTTCGAAGTCGGCGCGGTTTTCGAGGCAGGTCCACAAAAGGCCGCGGAGCGGCGCCTGGCCGATGCCGCCGCCGATGAATAGCAATTTTTTACCTTTGAAGTTGTCGTAGGGGAACCAGTTGCCGTACGGGCCGCGAATGGTTATCACGTCGCCCTCGTTGAGGTTGTGAAAGGCGCGCGTAACCTTGCCTACGTTTTTTACGGTAATCTCTAAGTACTCTCGGTCGGGTGGCGAGGCGAAGCAGAAGGTCGCTTCGCCGACGCCGAAGATGCCGAACTCGCCGAACTGGCCGCACTTGAAATCCGGCCGGGCGCCGTCCTCGAAGGCGAGTTGGAACGTCTTTATGGTCGGCGTTTCGTCGACGACGCCCGCGACCCGGGCGAGCCGCGGCACGTACAGGTGTTCCGCGTTATTTCCCATGGCGCGCGCCGCCGGGCGGCGTATCCTTCAGGCCGCCGAAGTATTCGACGAACTCTTTAATGTTGATCTTCACGGGGCAATGCGTTGTGCATCGGCCGCAGCCGGTACATAGGAGCGGCCCGAACCTCTCCGGGTAGTACCAAAATTTATGAAGAACCCTTTGGCGGTACCGTTTGTATTGGCGGTCGCGCGGCTGTTCCGCGGCCATCGCGGTGAAGGTCCGGCCGGTGCAGTGGTCCCACGTGCGGAGGCGCCGACCCCGGCTCGAGCCGCCTTCGTCTTGTATGTCGAAGCAGTGGCACGTCGGGCAGACGTACGTACAGACGCCGCAGCCGATGCAGGTACTCGCGAGGATTTCCCAATCCGCGTGCTCGAACGCTTTTTCCAAGGCGGCTCGGGCGGCTTCGAGTAACGGTTCCTTTTTAACGGTTCCCGCTTTTTCCCGGAACGCTTCTATTAAGGCGTCGGCGTCGCCGCCTTCCGCGCCGAAGAGGTCTTTGTAGCGTTCGACGAGCTTGCGGCCTTTTTCGGTCTGGACCTTTACGAGGTAACTGCCTTCGAGGTCGTACGCGACGGCGTCGACGCCGTCTTCGCCGTACGATATGCGGTCACAGAAGCAATCCCTTTGGATGCCGGCGCAGGCGAGCGCGAATTGCGTCGCCCGGGCGCGCCGGGCCAAATAGGGGTCGTCGAGGTAGTCCCACTTGAAGACGTGTTTTATGATGTCGAAGGCCGCGGCGTCGCACATATTGACGCCGAAGAGTAAGACGTCGCGCGTCGCCGCCTCGGGCCCCTCCGCCCGTATTTTATCGCCTTCTTGCTCGTACCGTACCAACGTCTCCGTCTGCGGAAGCGCGAACGCCTTGGCGGACATGGGCGGCTGCTCGTCGACGAAGGCGACGTCGTCGAAAGAAGCGGGCCGGCCGTAAACGAGATTGCCGTTGGCGTCGCGCGTCTTCGCGACGACGTCGTAGTCGGCCCGGGCGCGCTCGAAAAGCTCGGCGACCTTGTCTTTATTCAATCTATAATACTCGACGGCCATTAACTTAGAGTATGAAGTCTTCTCTATCGTCGCGTTCGTATTGTATGAGCGCCGGTTCGGTCTCGGCCGTTTCCCCCGCGGCGTAGCCGAAGCGCTCGGCGAAGTCGCGCGAGAGAACGTTGTTCAGGACGTCGACCGGGATTCCCACCGGGCACACCCGCGAGCACTCCTGGCACTCGATGCAGCGGCCGGCGAGGTGGACCGCCCGGATAACGTGGTAGTGGAGATTGTTTTCGGGGCCGACCGATTTATCGAGCCATTGCGGCTTGTTATCCTCGACGAAACACTGGTGGCAGTAGCACAGCGGGCAGGCCAGCCGGCAGGCGTAGCAGCGGATGCAGAGCGACATCTGCTCCCGCCACCACGCGAGGCGTTCTTCCGCGGACATCGCCTCGACTTCTTGGAGCAAAGGCCAACCCTCGGCGGGGGTAGGGGTGCTGGCGCGCTCGCCGACGAAGACGTCCGCGAAAGGCGTGTTGCGCTCGAGGCAACGGCGGCATTTCTCCTGCCAGTACGAGTCGTCCAGGCCGTCGAGGTCCGTTTCGTCCGAGGGTAGCTTACGGGGGTCGAACATCGCCGGGCAGGGGACGCCGACGACGACCAGCTTATCCCGTTCGATTTGCCCCTCCGCGGCTAGGACGTTGAGCGTGCGCACCTCGCACTGTTTGCATACTAAGCCGACGCGGGAGCCGCGCAGTTCCGGCAGAAAGTCGGCGAGGTTGTTATAGGATTTACGGTCGAAGGTAAGCCTGCTCAGGTCCGAGTCTTTGGCTAAGATTGCCGGGAACGTGTGGCCGTAGTCCTCCACGTAGCCGACGAAGTAGTCGACCCTATCGTCGTCGAACAGCTTCTTAGCCGCGGCCTGGAGCTCTTCCTTAGTCGTCGCCATTCTCTTCGTAGCGGAAAGGACCGACCTCGAGTAATTCTCGCGTTACGGTTTCCACGACCTCGGCCCATTTGCGGCCTTCCGACGCCGAAACCCAGGAGACGCGAAAGCGGCGCGGCTCGAGGCCGACGTGGTCGAGTAATCGCTTAAGGGCGATCAATTTGCGGCGGGCGTAATAATTTCCCTCGATGTAGTGGCAGTCGCCGGGATGGCAGCCGGAGACGAGCACGCCGTCCGCCCCTTCGCGGAAAGCGCGGAGTATCATGAGCGGGTCTACCCGGCTCGAGCACGGCACGCGGATGACGCGGACGTTGCACGGGTACGGGATGCGGCTCGTGCCGGCGAGGTCCGCGCCCGCGTACGAGCACCAGTTACACAGGAAGCCGACTATGTTCGGCTCCCACGGTCCCGCCGTTTCGCGTGCGCTTTGTTTCTCTTCCTCAGCCACCGTTCCTCGCCGCTCGTACTCGCTCGAGGTAGCCGCCGATTTCGGCGTAGACCTGGTCGTCGCTGAAGCCGCGTTGGTCGATGCAATTCCCCGGGCACGTCGCGACGCAAAGGCCGCAACCCTCGCACTTGGCCTCGTTGATCTTCGAAACCGGCCGCGTCACCTTCTCGCCGTCTATAGTCATCGTTATTTCGGATTTCTCCGGCGCGCCGAAGGGGCAGACGTTGACGCAATTCCAACAGCCGGTGCAAATGAACGGGTCCACGACCGCTACCGTGGGCTCCCGGGTGATAACTTCTTTCGAGAGCAGGCCCAACACTTTGGAAGCCGCGGCGGAACCCTGCGCCACCGATTCCGGGATGTCCTTGGGCGCCTGGCAGCACCCGGCGAGGAAAATGCCCCCGGTAGCCGTGTCCACCGGCCTGAGCTTGGGGTGGGCCTCGTTGAAGAAGCCGTCCTTGTCGGTCGAGATACCTAATATGCGCGCGAGTTCCTCGGTCCCTTTTGCCGGCACAATTGCGGGAGCCAGAACGACCAAATCCGCGGCTACCTCGACCTGCTCGCCCGAGAGCGTGTCCTGGCCCTCGACGATCACTTTGCCGTCTTCGTCGTAGACGCGGGAGACGCGGCCGCGAAGGTACTCCGCGCCTTCGTCGACGCAGGCGCGCCGCCAAAATTCCTCGTAGCCTTTCCCGCCGGCGCGGACGTCTATGTAGAACAGATACGCCATGGCGTCGTGTATGCGGTGCTTGAGGATGACGGCGTGCTTAGCGTTGTACATGCAGCATATCTTCGAGCAATACTCTTTGTAGTTTTCGTCGCGCGAGCCGACACAGTGGACGAAGACGACTACTTTCGGCTCCTCGCCGTTGGACGGCCGCACGATCTTGCCCTCGGTCGGGCCGCTGGCCGACGACATGCGCTCGAACTGGAGGCCGGTTATGACGTCCGGGATAACGCCGTACCGAAACTCGCCCATCCGCGTATAATCGAGGAGGTCGTAACCGGTAGCAACGATTATGGCGCCGACCTCGACCTCCTCGAGCTCGTCCTCTTGCTCGAAGTCGATGGCGCCGCGCTGGCAGAACTTCTCGCAGGCGCGGCACTTGCCCGTTTTGAAGAAGACGCAGGTTTCGCGGTCGATGACCGGTTTGTTGGGGACGGCCTGCGGAAATGGTACGTAGATGGCGGTGCGGTTGCCGACGCCGTAGTCGAACTCGCTCGGTATTTTCTTATAAGGGCATTTGTGCCAGCAATCGCCGCAGCCGTTGCAGAGCTCGTCGTTTACGTACTTGGCCTTCTTGCGGATGGTTACCTTGAAGTTGCCGACCGCGCCGCCGACCTTTTCCACCTCGCAGTACGTATAGAGTTTGATAAACTCGCTGCGCGCCGCGTCCACCATCTTGGGCGTCAGGATGCACTGCGAGCAGTCGAGGGTGGGGAAGGTCTCGTCCAGGCCCGCCATCTTGCCGCCGATGGAGGGCGTCCGCTCGACGAGGATAGTCTCGACGCCGCCGTCGGAGATGTCGAGCGCGGCCTGGATGCCCGCGATGCCGCCGCCGATTACCAGCGCCCTTTTGGTGACCGGGACCTCGATGGGCTCGAGCGGGAGGCTCTGCGCCACGCGGGCGACCATCATCCGGACCGCGTCGACGGCCTTGGCCGTAGCTTCGTCGACGTCGCCGTGCACCCACGAACAGTGCTCGCGGATGTTGGCCATCTGCATGCGGTAGGGATTGATGCCCGCCTCCGCGGCGACGGCGCGGAAGGTCGGCTCATGCATCCGGGGCGAACAGGCGGCGACGACGATGCCGTCGAGTTTGTGCTCGAGCGCGGCGTCCAGGATCATCTTCTGGCCCGGGTCCGAGCACATATACTTGTAGTCCGTGGCGTAGACGACGTGGGGCAGCTTGGCCGCCGCCCCGGCGACTTTTTCGACGTCCACCGTGGAGGCGATGTTAGCGCCGCACCAACAGATGAATACGCCTACGCGAGCCATTATCCCTCGGCCGGCGCGGGGGCTTCGGCGCGGCCCGTTTTTATTTTTTTAATTAAAGCCGACGTGTTTACCATGATTTTTTTGAAGCCGAGCTCGTCGCTCGAGTATCCCATACACATTCCAATCAGCTGCGTGAAGTAGACCGCGGGGACGCGTTCTTTTATGCCGATTCGCTTGAGGATTGCCGGTTGGCGCAAGTCGAGGTTGGACTGGCACATCGGGCACGCGACGACGACGGCGTCGGCGCCCGCTTTCAACGCCGACGCGATGAGCTTCCCGGTCATGTGGTAGACGATGTCGGTCCGCGATAGCGAGAACGCGGCGCCGCAGCAGATGACGCGGTGGGGCCAGTCCAGCACGTCGGCGCCGCATAGCTCCATAAGCCGGTCCATCGTCCGCGGCTCTTCCATATCGTCGAAGGCCGCCACGTCCTTGGGCCGCGTGAGAAGGCAGCCGTAGTAGCAAACTACCTTGACGCCGCCGAGGGTCCCTTGGAGGTTGGCTTTGATTTCCTCCTCGGGCACGTCGTTGCCGATTATGTCCAGGAGGTGGCGGATGGCGACGCCCGCGCGGTACAGCCGGCCCATCGCCTTTTCGACCTCGCCCCGTAGGTGCGCGTCTTCACGGAGGCGCACGTCCGTGTACCTAAGGCGGTTGTAGCAGGCGGCACAGGGCGCGACGACGGCGCTCTCGGTAGCGCTGGTTATGGTATGCGCGGGTAGGGCGTAGGCGAGGAGTTCATTTATGGAGTGCGCGGACGTCGCGCCGCAACAGGCCCAACCGGGAATGTCGACGAGCTCGATGCCGAGCGTCTTACAGACCGCTCGAGCCGACTGGTCGTACTCCACCGCGGTCGAGTGAAGGGTGCAGCCGGGGTAGTAGCTAAGCTTCACCGCGCGGCGCCTCCTCGCGGCTGTACTTGATTATTCTGCGGACGCCGGCGTTGTCCGCGCCGCGGCCGGGGAAGATTTTTATCTTGCCTTTAAAGAACATCGCCGGGGCCGCGGTAAAGTCTTTGAAAAACCGGCCGCTGAGTAGGTTGTTGAGCAGTATCAGGCCCGGCTCGTAAAGGCGGCCGAACCACTCGACGGTTTTGAGGAAGGCCTTGTGGAACATAGGGACCGGGCGTTCGCCCGACGTTATGCCCCGGCGGAACGCGTCGTGGCGCAGGGTTTCCATTATCTCTTTAATTTCGACGTTACGCGGGCAGCGCGCCGTGCACATCTCGCAACTCGAGCAAACCCAGTAGGAGTTTTGGCTCAGCGCGCGGTCATACAGGCCGAGTTGGAGGAATCGTATAACGCGGTTGGGGGGCTCGGCCATCGTATAGGCGGCGGGGCAGCCCGCGGAGCATTTACCGCACTGGTAACACTGGCTCAGCGGGTGGCCGAGTTGCTTCTCCATACGCGTAATTGCCGCGTCTGGTTCAGTTATTTCGCCTAAGCGGATCACGGGAGGGCGTACAACGGCTGCGGGTTATATTAGGTTAAGATAAGGTTTATAAAGGCCGAAATGTGTTGTGAAATATTTCACGCCGGGGACCTAAAAAAGCCGCCGGCCCATAAACCGGCCGATTATTATAATATTTTTCAAAGGCGTTAATCAACAATAAATAGACCTATTCGTTCGGATACTTATAGCGTGCGACGCCGTTGCCGGCCGTCGCGCCTCGGGGAGCGGCCGCGGTTGCGAAATCCGCCATCCTCTTTTTGATACCCTTGATTGTGAAACGGGATTGCTTAGAGAAGTGGATGTACATAGCGGCAAGGTTCACCGTCGCCACCAGCGCGCCCGGCGAGACGAACAAGAAGCGGAAGAAAGTTGTCCAGTAAAGGAACACCACCCGAGGCGTTACGCTGAGCTGTGAGCTCATCTTCAGGAAAGACCATAACGTCCGCACTTTGGTGCGAAGGGGCGGCCGGTGTTTGGCGTGGGAGCGTAGGTTGGCGCCGGTGAGGGCTACGCGAGCGTAATAGTTCTTCGCCGCGTAGATGTGCTCTAAAACCTTAATGTAGTCGGCCAGGATGTCGACGTAGGGGCGCGTGGGTACGAAGTTAAGGCCGCTCGAGGTCTGGTCGACGTCGCGATCGGCGTCGACGTAGGAAGCACCGTCCGTGAGCAGCCGTCCTTCTTTCTTCAAGCGCCGCGTCAGCTGGGTATTCGGAAGGGCGTAGAGCGTGCCGACCATGGCCATGCATATCCCCGTCTCCTGAATACAGTTTATTATGTTGCCGGCGGTATGTTCGTCCTCGTTGTCGAATCCCATGATGAACCCCGCGTTCACGATCATGCCGTACGACGAAACGGTCTGAACCGCTCGCGCGATGGAGACGTGGGCCGCGAGTTGCTTTTGGGTCTTGTCAAGTATGTGTTTCTCCGGCGTCTCGATGCCGAAGAAGACATAGCGAAAATCGTTATCCCGCATTAACGCGAGTAGTTTCTCGTCCTTGGCTAGATTGAGCGACGCCTCGGTGCTAAAGTAAAATGGGTAACGTCGCGCCTCTTGCCACTCCCGCATCGCCGCCAAGACCCGCACGACGTCTTTCCGTTTGCCGATCAGGTTATCGTCTACGAGGTCCACGTGGCCCCGGTAACCTAAGTCGTAGAGTGTTTGAAGTTCCGTCAGCATGTGTTCGACGGTTTTCGTGCGCGGCTTCCGGCCGAAGAGCTCGATGACGTCGCAGAACTCGCAGTTATACGGGCATCCCCTCGAAAACTGCACGCCCACGTGCATGTAGTTGGAGAACTTGATGAGGTCGAAGCGGGGGACCACCGCCCGGGCCATATCGGCCTTCTCGCCCGAGGTATATATCCCCCGCGTCGCTCCCCGCCTGACGTCCGCCAGAAAGAGAGGGACGGTGACCTCCCCCTCGCCCAAGACCAAGTAATCCGCTTCCTTGTATATATCCGGTTGCGAGGTGGGGTCGGGGCCGCCTACGGCCACGGGTTTGCCTAAGCCGTGGGCCCGCGTTGTTATATGTTGCACCCCCTTTTGTTGGGGGAGCATGCCGCCGGTCATGACGACGTCCGCCCAGGCGAGGTGCTCGTCCTTCAGCGTCTCTACGTTTTCGTCGACGAGCTTAAACGTCCAATCCTGGGGGAGCAACGCCGCCACCGTCAAAAGGCCGAGCGGCGCCGCGGGGTACTTCGCCCCCACGATCCTACACACGGCGGTGTAATTCCAGAAGCTATGGGCCGGAAATCTCGGCTGTACGAGAAGGCACTTCGTTTCGCTGCTCATGATGTCTTGCATCGAAAGGTATCCCCCAAGTCAATATACCGATACGCCCACCTAAGGAACTTTGGCCCTTTTCGAACTCGCTCGTCCACGGCTTATCGCCGCTACACGGCACCTTTCGAATCCTTCCTATTTTAACTCATCCATTCGAACCTTACAATTATTGTCCGCGCCGGTTCTTTATTTCTTCGATCAGGGCCGGTACTACCTCGTAGAGGTCGCCGACGATGCCGTAGGTCGCGACTTTGAAAATGGGAGCTTCCTCATCTTTGTTTACGGCGACGATGACGTCCGCCGTGCCCATACCGGCGAGGTGTTGGACCGCGCCGGAGATGCCGCACGCGACGTAGAGTTTGGGGCTGACCGTTCGGCCGGTCTGGCCTACCTGATGGGCGTACTCGATCCAACCGGCGTCGACCGCGGCGCGCGAGGCCCCTACCGCGGCTTCCAAACACGCGGCGAGCTCTCTAACCAGTTCGAAGCCCTCCGGGTTCCCCAAGCCCCGGCCGCCCGACACGATTATGTCCGCCTCGCCCAAGTTGAATTTTTCTTTGGCCTCCAGGAAAGAGAGGACCTCGCCTACGTCGTCGTCCGGCGTTAAGTCGACGTTAAAGTTTATCGTTTCGCCCGCGCGCGACGGGTCCGGCTCGAGCGCCTTCATCACCTTGGGGCGGACCGTCGCGAACTGCGGCCGCGCCTCCGGCGTCACCCAGTCGCTCATCACGCGGCCACCGCAGCTCACGCGCGTCTGCGCCAAAAGGCCGGCGCCGTCTATCTCCAAACCGATGCAATCCGCGGTAAGGCCGGTCTTAAGGTAGGTCGCCGCGGCGGCGGCCAGGTCGCGGCCTTGCGTCGTCGCGCCGGCGAGCAGTACGGCCGGCTTAGCTTCTCGCGCAAGTTGCGTAAGAGCTTTGGCGTACGGGCGGGGCCTGAAGTCCTTCAACAAGTCGTGCTCGACGGCGTAGACCTTATCCGCGCCCATCGTAAAAAGCTCGGACGACAAGTCGGTGGCCCCCGAGCCGAACACGGCCGCGGCGAGCTCGGCGCCAAGATTAGCCGCAAGCTCGCGGCCTTTGCCGAGGAGCTCGGCGCCCACCGGCGCGACGGTGCCGTCGCCGCGGCGCTCGATATAGACTAAAATCCCTTTGTAATCGTCGGTCGCCACAACTTCACCCTTGCTTAGATAATTCCCTGGTCCGTAAGTTTTTCGGCAACTGTTTTTGCCGCGTCCGCGGGTTCGCCGGGGACGATCTCTCCGCCCCCACGCGCCGGCGGCCGGTATATGCGCTCGAGTTTCGAAAACGAGCCCGCCAACCCTACGCTGTCCTTATCCAAGGCCAACGCCGCGGCGTCCCACGTCGGCACGTCGACTTTCTTCGCCTTCCGTATCCCCAGGAGCGACGGGTAGCGGGGTTCGTTTATCTCCTTGACCACCGATATGACAGCGGGCAGGTTTGCGCCGACTAATTCGCGGCCCGTTTCGAGGAGGCGCTCGACGGTTACCTTTTTCCCGTCGAAATCGATCTCGTCTATCTTAGCGACGAAGTTGAGCATCGGAAGCTCGAGAAGGGCCGCGACACGCGGCGCGACCTGGCCCGTGTCGCCGTCGAACGTTGCCTTGCCGAAGAGGAGTACGTCGTATTCGCCGACTTTTTCGAGAGCCTTCGCGAGGACCGTAGCCGTAGCCCACGTATCGCCGCCTTCGAAAGCCTCGTCCAACAAGTGGACCGCGGCGTCGCAGCCCATCGCGAGCGCCGTGCGCAACGCCTCGTCGGCGGAGGGCGGGCCCATCGTTAACGCCGTTACGGTCCCGCCATAATTCTCCTTGAGGCGGACCGCCTCTTCTATCGCGAACTCGTCGAAGGGGTTAACTATGAGGGGAACGCCCTCGCGCTTAATCACGCCGGCGTCGAAATCTACCTGGAGCTCTTGCGTATCGGGAACTTGCTTGATACACACAAGGGCGTGCATAGAAGCCTCCTTGACGCTAATTGGGAAATTATATAGAAAGCGTTTCGCGAAATCAAGGTAAAATAATCGGAAAGCGCGCCCGCAGTGCGGATATTCGGATATTTTCCTTGCAATAGAAGTCGAGAACAATTATTATGTCCGTAAATGGCTTAGAATAAAAATCCGAGGAGGAATGAGATGAAAAAATTAATTTTTCTAACGCTTTCCGTCGTTGCCGCGCTCCCGGCCGCCGGCTTCCAACGTGTAGTTTTGGGGGAGCTCGCGACCTCAACCAATTGAGCGGAGTGCCCGTCTGCGGAGAAGCAGATGCACCAGATTTATTTGGATAACGCGGGGCGTTTCGCGCCCGTCGAATACCATCCCACGTGGGGCGGCGACGCGGACCCCTTCGCCACCGCCGACGCCGACACGCGGTGCGCGTACTACCGGATCACGGTGACGCCCACCGCCGTTTTCGACGGCGTCGTAACCAGTCAACCGTATACGAGGTGGCCGAGCATCTTCAACCAGCGCAAAGGCGTACCCAGCCCGCTCGAGATGAAGTTGAAGATGACGGCTTCCGGCGACGGCTTTACGTTAAAGGCTAACGTAAAACGCCAAGGCACGATGGCCGGTTCCGGCCTTCGCTTCCACTGCGCCGTAACGGAACAAAATCTAAGCTACGGCGGCCATACCTATAACCACGTCCTGCGCAAGATGTACCCGAACGCCGGCGGCACGGCGTTCGCCATAAACAACAACGAGACGAAGCAAATCACCGTCAACGGCAAATTCACGGGCCCCTGGAAACGCGACAACTTGCATTTCGTCGTTTGGGCCCAGAATTACGGGACGAAGGAAGTCTATCAGGCCAGGCTCGCGACGTGGAAAGAGGTCGCCGTCGAGCCTTCGTCAATCGGGCGCGTTAAAGCTGTTTTTAAATAAAAAACGGCTCGAGTTCGGACGCGCCGCGTTCACACGTAGGGTCGGCTAAGGCGGCTCGTATTCTAGCCGCCGGTTTTTCCCGTTTATAAAAACGTTGGCCGGCAACCATCGGAGCTTCCGCGGCCGGCGGCGAGTTCGCGGCCGCGCCCGGCTAAGCGTCGTACGTTTTTAACTTGGTCCGCGCGTCCCGGCCCTATTTGTTATATTTAGTGAGGAGGTCCTTCGCCTCCCGGGGCGAGGGGATGCGCCCCTGGATGACGACCTTGCCGTCTACGATTACCGCGGGCGTACGTAACATCCCGCGCCGCGCGATGGCGTTGACGTCCGTAATGTAATCGATTTCCGCGGCGATGCCCAGCTCCGCGGCGGCGTTTATAATATTCCGGTGGGTTTGTTCGCACCTGGGGCAACCCGGCCCCAATACCTCTACCTTCATTTCGGCCTCCTATTGACGTCAACCTAATCCCCGCTTAGCCGTCGCCCGTTCGCCGGTTATCGGCGCCGTCGCTTACAACTCTGGATTCGCAGACGGTCCGCTTTTGCCAGCGCTTGCAAGTCTTTCTGAAGCGCTTCGTCGGCCGACGCCAGGCTCTTTACGAGACGGATAAAGGGCGCCGTCTCCCGATTCCTATTTAACATATAATCGGTCCAGGCGCCCGCGCGTCGACTCTTCACGAGGCCGGCGGTCTCGAGCACGCGGAGATGACGCGAGAGGTTCGGTTGATTGAGTGAGAGCGCTTGCGCCAACTCGCATACGCATGCCGGCCGCGACGTCAGCGCCGCGACGATGCGCACGCGGTTGCCCTGGGCGAGGGCTTTGAATATTTCGACCGTGCTTTTCAAAAATATTAGAATACTATATGATTATATAAGCATATAAATATTATTATAAATATCCCCACCCGTCAACCCCAAATTTACCTCGGGGGTATTTAAGCGGGTGGGCCTACGCGCGTAAAATAGCCGACGAGCCACACCGCGGCGCCGGCCGCGAGGGGGACCGTGAAGTTGTCGGCTAAGCCGCCGCTTACGAGCTCGGCGAGAGCCGCGGCCCCGGCCCCCACGAGCGCCAACTGCCACCCCAGGAAGTACCACCCCACGAGGAAGCAGACGCCGAAGCAGGCGAGCGTACCCTCGAGGGTTTTACCCTCGGCGATGTGGATGCGTCCCGCCGGGCGGCCTACGAGTTCCGCGGCCGTATCGCCGAAAGATAGGAAGGCGAGCGCAACCCAGGCGATGACGCGCGGGAATATCAACAAGACCAGGAACGTAGATATCAGATAGGGAATGGTGGCGTTGAAGGTGCCGTACTCCTCGGTTCGCATAATGCGGCGAAAGGCCCGGGCGAAAAGGTCCGCGAAGGCCCGGTTCGTATAACGAAAGATTTCTAGCGTTACCACGGCCACCACCGCCGCGCCGACGAGGATAAGGGCCCACGTCTTGGACAGCAGGCCGAAGTAATATAGCGCGGGCAACGCTAAACCTAAGATATGCCAGCCTTTCCTCAAGTAGACGTTCATAGCCGAGCTGCCTTTTGCCTCGCGAGCGGCGTTAGCAATATAGAATTTTATTCTAATACATATTACGCCGCCGCGCCAAGGTAAAAGGGACGCGAGGCCGGTCGTTTTGTGTTAAAATGCGCCGTTGACGTATGGCCGAATTTAACGGGATTTCGAAAATGTTACCGGCCCTCGACGACGAAGACGTCGAGCGGCTACTCGCTTACGTAGAGGGAATCGAAGACCTGGGCGCCTGCCTCGACGAGCTCGTAGATTTCATCGAAGCCTACAGGCCCGACCTCAGGAACATTATAGCGGCCATCGCCCGGTCTTATAAAGGCGAAGGGTCCCAAACCGTCGAAGACGTTACGACCGCGATTTTGACCTTTCTCCTCTTTATGGATCGCGCGTGGGCGGACCTCTACGGCGACGCCTGGCCGGTGCATTAAGGTATCGATTTATGGCAAAAAAGGCCGTACGGGTTCGGTTCGCGCCGGCGCCGACGGGCCGCCTGCACGTCGGCGGCGCCCGGACCGCTTTATTCAACTACCTCTTCGCGCGGAGTCATAAGGGCGTTTTTATCCTGCGCGTCGAAGACACGGACCCGGCGCGCTCGAGCGAAGAGTATTACCGTTCGATAATCGAGGCGCTCACGTGGCTCGGCCTCGAGTGGGACGAGGGCCCCGAGGTTGGCGGCAAATACGGCCCCTATCGGCAATCGCAGCGCCGAGATATATACGCCGAATACTTAGACGAACTTAAGAAAAGCGGCCGCGCGTACGAGTGCTTCTGTACGCCGGAGGAGCTGGAGGAGAGGCGTCGGCACGCGCGGGACGCGGGCGAGGCGCCCCGTTACGACGGCCGCTGCGCCAATCTCTCGCCGCGGGAGCGGGAACGCCTCGCCGGCCAAGGCCTTACGCCCTGCCTCCGCTTTCGCCTCGACGAAAGCGCGGACCTGGCGTTCGACGACCTGGTGCGCGGGCGCGTTGAAATAAAGGCCGCCGACCTCGACGATTTCATCATAGCCCGGCCCGACGGCTCGCCGACCTATAATTTCGTCTGCGCGGTGGACGACGCGACGATGGCGATAAGCCACGTCATCAGGGGCGAGGACCATATTTCGAATACCCCTCGCCAGCTGGCGGTCTATCGCGCCTTGGGGTTTGAGCCGCCGACTTTCGCCCACTTGCCGCTGCTGCTCGGCCCCGACAGGAGCAGGCTGTCGAAGCGCCACGGCGCGAAATCGGTCCTCGAGTATAGAGACGAGGGTTACGTGCCGGAGGCGTTCGTCAATTTCCTGGCCTTACTCGGTTGGTCCTACGACGACGAGCGGGAGTTATTCTCGTTAAAAGAGCTCAGGAAATTTTTCTCCCTCGCGCGTGTCGCGAAGAAGGGAGCCGTTTTCGACGTCGACAAATTAAAATGGATGAACGGCGTGTATTTGAGGAAACTTTCGACCGGGGAGCTGTTCGAGAGAGCGCGGCCTTGGCTCGAGGAAGCCGGCCTAACGGGCACGGAGGACAACGAGAAAACAGAGCTCGCGAAGCGGGCGCTCGCGCTCGAGCACGAGAAGATAAAGACGTTGCGCGAGGCGCCCGAGCTGATATCCTTTTTCTTCGCCGAGAGAATAGAGTACGACGAACGCGCGCAAGAGAACTTGCTAAAGCTGCCCGGCGGCGCGGCTATACTGCGCGACGTCGCCGAGGCGTGCGCCGCTCTCGAAGATTTTTCCGCGGCGGCTCTCGAAAAGACGGTTAGGGAGTTCGCTCAAGAAAAGCAGATAAGCGCCGGTAAAATTATACACGCGATGCGGGCCGCGCTTTCGGGGCGGGCCGTCGGGCCCTCGCTCTTCGACATGGCGGCGTTGCTCGGGCAAGAACAGGTCGTTAAGCGCCTGATGAAGGCCGCCTCCGTCTATAAGAAGTAAAGGCTTCGCGTTGTTGAAACTCGCCTAAGCTCGAGGTATATTCCCTTTTAAATGGCAACGACGTCCACATACCGCCGGGAGCTTTTTTGGCTCGGCGTGTTCGGCGTGGCTTTCGGGTACCTGGAGGCGGCGGTCGTCCTGTACCTCCGCACGATAGCCTATCCCGCCGGCTTCGCGTTCCCGCTCGAGCCGATACCGCGCTTGGTCTTGGGCGCGGAAATCGGGCGCGAGGCGGCGACGCTCGCGATGGTTGCGGGGGCGAGTCTTGCCGGGGGCGGGCCGCGGCTTTTGAGGCTCTCGCGCTTTCTCTATTGCTTCGGCCTTTGGGACGTCGCCTATTACGTCGGCCTGAAGGCCCTTTTAAATTGGCCGGCGTCGCCGGTGACGTGGGACATATTGTTCTTAATTCCGGTGCCGTGGTCGGCGCCGGTGCTCGCGCCGGCGTTGGTCGCGGCGTACTTCGTCGTCGTCGGCTCGTACGGCATAGTAAAGAGGGGCGACGTCCGGACGCGGCTTTGGCAGTGGGTCGTCGGGGCCGCGGGCGGGCTGCTAATACTCGTTACGTTCCTTTGGAACGTCGGCTCCTGCGTACGGGATACGGCGCCGGCGTCATATCCCTGGATTTTGTACGGCTTGGGCTTCGCGGCCTTAGTCGCGGCGTTCGCCGCCGCGGCCGGGAGGCCGGGGTCGGTTAATAAGAGGAATGACCGGGTCGCTTAGCCGCCGTGGGCGTGGGCGCATTTTAAAGCTCGGGATGTCAAGTGCGTAGGGCATACTCAGTTTTGACGGTCGTCGTGATAGGGGGCAGCGTCTTGGGCGCGGCCGCCGCGTTTCTGTTTCACCAGGAGTTTTTCCGCGAGCGGTTTATTTTCAATGTCCAACAGGCGGCGCACGTTCTCTTATTCGCGGCGCTAACTTGGGCCGCCTACTTCTTGGGGGCCTTAATTACGAGGGGCGTCTTCCGCCAGGCGGAACGCTACTGGGAGGTCGACCTCGCGGTGGGGTGGGTTGCTTTCGGCGCTGCGGCCTTTATCCTGGCCGCGACGGGCTTGCTCTACACGTGGGTGGTCCGAGTCATCGTGTTGGCGCTCTTGACGTTGTCGGCGCCGACGTTGTGGCGACTGGCTCGAGGCGCGGGGGACTACGTAGAGTCGTCGTGGCGCAGGTTATCGCCGGCGGTCGTCCTTTTGGGATTCGCGGTAGTACCTTTCGCCGCGAGCTTAGCTTCCGGCGCCGGGCACCCGCCGTTCGAATGGGACGTCCTGGTATACCATCTTTACATCCCCAAACTGTTCCTGGCGAATCACGGTTTCGTATACGCGCCGCGTTTGGCGTACGTCTCGATGCCCCTCGGCGCCGAGATGATGTATACCTGGGCGTATGCCTGGGACGGCATCGGCGTCGCGGCCGCGGTCGCGCCTCTCGTCAACGCCTTAATGGTCGTGGCGGTCTGGCGCCTGGCCCGCCGGCACCTCGACAATTTCTGGGCTACCGTGGCTGCCGCGATAGCGTTATTTACGCCCACCTTCGGTTACATATTCAGCGCCGCATATACGGATTTTATTTCGGCGGCGTATGCCTTGCTCGCGCTCGCGGTTTACGCGCGGGGTTTCAAGCGTTTCGGCGACGCCGCGCTCGGCGGTCTTTTGCTCGGGGCCGCTTTGAGCGTAAAATATACGGGGCTCCACGTCTTGGTTGGTTTTGCGGGCGTTTTGGTTTTCGATTCGGCCAGACGGCGACTGGGCGTGAAGTACGCGGCGACGTTCCTCCTCGCGGCGCTCGCGACGGTATTGCCGTGGCTGATTAAGGCGTACGTCGAGCGGGGCAACCCGTTTTTCCCGGCCTTTTACGGCGTCTTCGGCGGCCGCGACTTGTCGCCCGAAGTGGCGGCAGGGATAGTCCGTTCGATGCGCGCGGTCGGCATGGGGCGGGGGTGGCTCGACTACCTCCTTTTGCCTTACCGCGTTTCGGTCGCGGGGGGCGGCGGCTACCACTTCTTCGCAGGGAATTTGTGGCCATTTAGCTTTCTCGCCGTGCCGCTGGCGCTCGTGTGGTTCAGGCGTTGGCGCGTAATACTTTTCTCGGTCTTCAGTTTCGCGTCGTGGGCGCTGGTCGGTTCGCAGCAGTTACGTTTCTTGGGCGCGACTGTCGGAACGTTCGCCGTCCTGAACGCCGGCGTCTTCGCCGCGGCCGGGGGAGCGTTCCGCGGTGCGGGCCGCAAAATAGCCACGGCCTTGATCGCCGGCGCGGTCGTGGTCGGGGGATATTTCATCGGCTTTGGTTACCTCCCGGACTATTGGCGAGGGTTCATCGACTACCAAGAGGGACGGGCGGAGGGGTTCCTGTCCCGCTGGGCGACTTGTTACGGCGCCGATAAATTCGTAAATGAGAATCTGCCGCGGGACGCGGTCCTACTCCTGGTATTCGACGACTGCCGGCTTTACCTCGAGCGACGGGCGATATGCGACCCGTTCCTGGACGCGTCGGATATTATTTACAACGTGGGGGAATTGAAGGACCCGGGGGAGGTGGCGGCCTACGTCCGGGCGCTCGGCGCGACCAACGTAATGCAAAACAAGAGAGGGGCGGCTTACTTCTGGGGTTACTACGACAGGAGCACGCGCGTTCTCTGGGAGGCTTATTTAAGAGAATACACAACTCTCATCTACGACGACGGGACCTACGACGTGCGGGCTATCGATTGAATACGCCGCGGCGCGACGCGTACAGCTTGCGGCGACCCGGGCCGCTTTTGCGGTTGACAATTCTCGTTTTTATATTTAATATAAAAGGGCATTGGGGAGTCGTCTAGGGGTAGGACAGCGGACTCTGGATCCGTATGCGGGGGTTCGAATCCTCCCTCCCCAGCCAAATAAAAGATAAAGGCCGCGTGGGCGACGGTCCGCGCGGACGTTTTTACCCCGCCGCAATTAACCGCTATCGAAAGAAGGCGCGTGAAGATATCTCTAATAGAACCCGAGGCGGCCGGCTACCACATTTTCACTAAGTTCCCGCTGCCGCGGCTAGGCCTGCCCATAATCGCGACGATGTTGGCGCGGAAAGGCCACGACGTGCGTTTTTATTGCGACGGCGTCGCGCGCCGCTCGGCTCGAGATTTCCA
>CAZWAM010000001.1:41563-57436 GCA_964631855.1 uncultured bacterium
GCGCCCGCCGGATGAAGGTTTATCCGCTCGTGACGAGCCGGGGTTGTCCGCGGCGCTGCGAGTTCTGCGCGGTTACGCCGCTTTTCGGCCACAAAGTCCGGCGGCGGGACCCGGAGAAAGTAGCGAGCGAGGTGCGCCGGGTAAGCCAAAGGAGTATGTTTATCGTCGACGACAACTTCACGGCAAACCGTAAGTACGCGCGCGAGATCCTCGAGCGATTGGCGCGCTTCAAAGGAACGCCCGGGTGGATAACGCAAGTAGGCGTAGACGTCGGCCGCGACGAGGAATTGGTGCGCCTGATGAAACGGGCGGGATGCGCGAGCCTGGCCATAGGTTTCGAGTCTATAAACGACGAAACGTTAACCGGGTACGGAAAGGGCCAGACCTGCGACGACATCGTGCGGTGTATCGAGGTCTTGCATAAACATAACATCTGGATCCACGGAATGTTCATGCTGGGCGGCGACGCGGACGGGCCGGAGGCGCCGGCCGAAACCGTGGCCTTCGCCAAAAAACATCGTATAGATTCGGTCCAGTTTCTGGCGCTTACGCCCATACCCGGGACGGACCTCTTCCGCCGGCTCGAGCAAGAGGGGCGGATATTCACGCGCGATTGGACGTTGTACGACGGTCACCACGTGGTTATCGAGCCCAAGCTTATGACGCCGCTCGAGCTCCAATTAGGTTTAATCAAGGCTCACCGCGAATTTTACAGCTTGCGGCGGATACTGAGCGAGATAAGGCGGTTCCATTGGTTCGCCGCGGTGACGACGTATTACGGCCACTGCCTCGTAAGGAAGTGGCAGCGGCGGAAGGGCGACCTGTTGAAAATGCTGGAACGTCGGAGCCTGGAGCGCGGCAAGAAACCCTCCCTGGGCTTGGCGCACTAAGAGGTACGCGCCGGCCGTATGACGTGAAATGTAGCGGTACAGTAATACGAACGAGGCGACCCGAGCCGGCTTCCCAAAAGGAGCCGGCTCTTTCTAGCCGGCGTGCCGGCCGCCGGGTAATGCCGTACCTCCCTTGGCGTCGCGCGGGACCCGGCGTTGCCGCGCCACCTTAGCCGTAATCGCCGGGCCTCAGGAGGTGGACGTTGGCGAGCCGGATTTTTTTAAGGCCGCTTTCCTGGGCGGCGCGGTAACAACGCTCGGCGTGTTCGCGGGAAGTAGCGGGCAAGTCGCTCATATTGTGGCAGGGGTAGAAGGCGAGGAGGCTGTAGGGGATGCTCTCGTCGAGCGCGCCGAGGCGCCGGCTTATGGCGGCGACCTCTTCCTCGTCCACGTAACCCGGGACCAGGAGCGTGCTCGCGACAAGGGGTGGGGGAGAAGGGCGGCGGCCTATGTATTCCGCCAGGAGCGCCAGGTTCTCCCAAGTCCCGCGGTTGGAGACGCCGGTCAACGCCACGTTGAGGTTTTCGTCCGCGGCCTTGACGTCAAACTTGATGCAGCCGCCGCTCTCGAGCGCGACGTCCATCACGCGGCGCGCGGCGCCCGGCGACATCGAACCGTTGGTCTCCCAACATACGCGAAGGACGCGGCCACGTCGGCGCGCCTCCCTCATGGCCATACGCGAGGCGGCGAGGGAGTGCTCGAGCTGGGAGGTCGGGTCTCCGCCGAAGTAACAGATGCAAGCGGTCTTATCGTCGACGGCCGCGGCGAGCTCCGCCGCGGAGGTCGCCCCCTGCAGATATCGGCTGCGGAAATGGTTGTTCTGGCAGAAAAGGCAGTCGTACGTGCAGGAGTGGTAGAAGACGGCGAGGTTTTTGTAACCGAACTCGGGCCCTTCGCTGCGCGCGTATTGCGGGTAGCCGGCGCCGGTCTCAGCCGGGCATACCCACGAGGCGACGCAATTCGTCGGCAGCCGGTCGTAGTACCACGCCAGGTAACCCTCGTCGACGGTCGCGAGGACGCGCAGGTGGCCTTGGCGGTTCTCGACCATGCCGCAGTAGCCGCGCTCGCCGGCCGCGATGCGACACGCGTTCCCGCAACGCCGGCATAACGGCCCGTCCTCGGGCGGGAAGGCGGCTAGAGGATACGGCGCGCGGGCGCGGCGGTGAGCTTCGTCAACGTACGGGCGGGCTTCCTCGGGCCGCGCGATGATACATTCGCGGCATACGGCGAGGGAACGCGCGACGACCGGCGACGTCGAACCGCATATTTCGCATCGTGCCATACCTTAGCCGGCGATAATTTAACATAAGAACGGGCACGATTGTTAATTACGTAACGGCGGCCGGTTGCAGAACGTCGGCCTCGCCGTTAAGCTTTTATAACCCGCGAGCGCTGTCGCTGGAATACGCCGCCTTCGGCGGCTTTTTTTAAGATATAAAACGCCGGCGCCACAACTACGATTTTATATCCCTTGTAAGGGAGCAACGTTTTTATTAAAATAAAAAACGGACAAGTATGAGCGGAGAGGAAAGTGATGATGAGAGTTACAGGCGTGTGCGGTTCGCCGCGCGAGGGCGGCAACAGCGAACAATTGCTCGAGCTCGCGCTCCGAATAATCGCCGGCGAAGGCATAGGGACCGAGAAGATATTGCTCGCGGGAAAGCAGATATCGCCGTGTAGGGCTTGTTCGAAATGCAGAGAAGAGCGCGACGGCCGGTGCCACGGCCGCGACGACGACCTGACGCCGCTGCTGCCCGCTATATACGACGCCGACGGCTTGGTGCTCGCGACGCCGGTATATTTCGGCGCGGCTACGGCGGAGATGACGGCCTTCGTCGACCGCGTCGGGTACGTATCGCGCGCGAACGGCGGCCTATTGGCTCGCAAAGTCGGCGCCCCCATCGTCGTCGCCCGCCGCGCGGGCCAGAACTTCACCGTTGCCCAGCTCAATTTTTTCTTCCTCATCAACGGCATGATCTTGCCCGGCGCGAGTTATTGGCCCATAGCCTTCGGCGGCGCCAAGGGCGAAGCGCTGGAAGACCGCGAAGGGGTCCAGACGATAGAAAACCTCGCGAAAAACGTAGCCTGGCTTATCAAGAAAATACGAGCATAAAATCGAGGATGGAATACCTTGCATAATGAAGCACTTACGGGCGCCGAGTTGAAGGCACTTCTCAAAGCGTACGCTAAATGCTGGCTCGCCCACGACGGTTGCTGGTTCCTTTCCGTGGAGGAAGACCTGGGGACCGAGGAGGCGATAAAGTACGACCGGGAGGCTTGGCGGAAGTTCGCGCCGCTCGAGGCCCGCCGCATTATGGAGGCGCGAGGCATCAAGGCCGGCGGCGGCCTGACGGCTCTGGCTGAAGCTTTGCAATTCCGTATGTATCGTTGGTTGAATGACCAAGAGGTTAATTTATCAGAAAATACTTTAACTTTTGAAATGAAAGGGTGCCGCGTCCAGGAGGCGCGCCGGCGGAAGGGCTTAGCCGATTTCCCTTGTAAATCGGTGGGGGCCGTGGAGTTCGGCGAATTCGCCCGGGCCGTGGATGAGCGTATCAGTACAGCGTGTATAAAATGCCCGCCGGATGAACTGAGCGCGAGCGAGTTCTGCAGTTGGCGCTTTACGATCGGGGAGGGTTAGCATATAAAATATTATATATTAATTTGTAAATATTGTCGGCCAGGCGGAGAGTTAATATTAATGTAGGGAAAGACGGAACAATATCGGCTGGTAAACAATACTCAGGGCGGCTAAGATTTTTTCATAGGTGGAGCGTCGTAATTCTCGTGCCGGCGTCTTAAAAAATCGGCGGGACGGAAATAACATTTGACACGGGCGGAGCGTTCCTATAAAATGGCGCACCGCGAATAATAAACGTTGCTGAGGAGAACGATGCGAAAGGGCGAACTTCTCTACGAAGGGAAGGCGAAGCGCGTTTTCGAGACGGACGCGGAGGGGATTTTGTGGGCGGAGTTCAAAGACAGCGCTACCGCTTTCGACGGCGTCAAGAAGGGCACCATAAGGGGGAAGGGCGTATACAACGCGACGATGTCCGCTAAGCTATTCGCGGTGCTCGAGCGCGCGGGCATTCTCACCCACTTTTTGGAACAAGTTGACGGCCGTTCGCTCCTCGTACGCCGCCTTAAAATGTTTCCCGTCGAAATCGTGATGCGTAACAAGGTGGCCGGCAGCCTTGCGGAACGCTACGCGCTGGGGCCCGGGACCGACTTGAAAAGGCCCATCCTCGAATACTACCTTAAGAACGACGCGCTCCACGACCCGATGATGAACCGCAACCACGTCATCGTATTGGGTTATATGACCGAGCGCAAGTTGAGCCACGTCGAAGGAGAGGCGGCCAGGGTAAACCGCGTCTTGCGAAACTATATGAGGAGGCGGGACCTCGAGCTCGTAGACTTTAAACTGGAATTCGGCGAACGAGGGCGCAAAATCTACCTGGGCGACGAGATCTCCCCGGACACCTGCCGCATCTGGGACGCCGCCACCGGCGAGATCCTCGATAAAGACCGTTTCCGTTTCGACCTGGGCGCGGTCGAGGAACATTACGAGGAGGTCGTCCGGCGGCTAACGGCGTGACGCCGGAGGCGGGAGGGGAGTAATGATTCTTCTCTTAGTCGCCCTTTTACTTTTGCCGACGGCCATGATACCGCGCGAAGAGCTTTACCCCGTCGAGCGGGTCGAGGTGGAGGCGCGGGACGCGAGTATTCCCGAGGATGCCCGTCGGGCGATCGTGGTTACGCGGACGGGGGGCAAGTCGCCCGTAAAGGTCCTCAACGTCAAGGTGTACGAAAAAGAGGCGGAGTTCAAAACGGTCCACGTAGAATACATCGTCGTTTATCACAACCGCGACTACGCCGTGGCGCAGCGCAGCGTCGACTTCGAGTCCTTCGAGAAGATATGGCTCGAGCTGAATAAAAACCGCGCCTTTTTGTTAGGAGATGCGCCGGCAGGGCCCAAAGACCAGCCGACGTATACGGTGAGGATAAGGGAGGTCAAAAGAAACAACAGCTTTACCGTCACCGGTGCGGAAAATCTTGACGATAAAAGATACTATAATATCATTTCCGCGATCGAAAACTTCTGGCGGGAACAACTCGAAATACAATAGCTTAGGCCCTTTTCTGTCGACGTTTACTTCGGGGCCGGCGTCTTCCGCGGGAACGGGAATTAGGGAAGACGGGGCGGGCCGGTGCGGAGTGCGCGGTTACCCGGCCTGACGGCCGCATCGAGGAGGTTGGCAAAACCGTCGTCGGCTGTTCCGATGGCTTAGGAATATGAGATCCGGTTGCTATCCCAAAGAAGCTTGCGGCGTGTTCGGGATATTCGGCCACGCGGAGGCGGCGACCTTGACGTATCTCGGCATATACGCGCTTCAGCACCGCGGCCAGGAGGCCGCGGGCATAGTCGCCTCCGACGGCACCCGCCTGCGCCAGCACCGCGCGCTGGGCTTAGTCAACGACGTCTTCCGCGAAGAAACGTTAAAACGGCTGGCGGGCCACGCGGCGATAGGACACGTCCGGTATTCGACGATGGGGGAGACGGCCCTTGCTAACGCGCAGCCGATAAAGGTGGATTACCTGAGAGGCTCGCTCGCCGTCTGTCACAACGGCAACGTCGTGAACGCGCTCCCGCTGCGCGAGGAGTTAGAGCAGCGCGGCTCGATATTCACCTCCACCTCCGACGCCGAGATCGTAATACACCTCATAGCGCACGACGAAAACAACGACGTGGCGGCCGCCATACCAAAAGCCCTCAAGCGTCTCGAGGGCGCGTATTCGATGCTCTTCTTGGAGGAGAACCGTCTGGTGGCGGCGCGCGACCCCCACGGTTGGCGGCCTCTCTGCCTGGGTACCCTCGGGAGCGCGGTAGTCGTGGCTTCCGAAACTTGCGCTTTCGACCTCGTCGGCGCGAAGTATGAACGCGACGTTGAACCCGGCGAGATCGTAGAGATAACCTCGGACGGCGTAAAATCTTTTCGTCCTTTCGGGCCGACGAAGCAAGCGACGTGTATCTTCGAGTTGGTTTACTTTTCGCGGCCGGATTCGTTTATCTTCGGGCGCGGCGTCCACGCCGCGAGGAAAGCCTTGGGCGTGGAGCTGGCACGCGAGGAGGAACCCGGTTTTACCGCGGATATGGTAATAGCCGTGCCCGACTCCTCCAACAGCGCGGCGCTGGGCTACGCGGAGGAGTCCGGGATAACGTTCGAGCTGGGCATTATCCGCAGCCATTACATAGGCCGCACGTTCATCGAACCCGAGCAGCGCATCCGCGCCTTCGGGACCAGGCTCAAATATAACCCCGTGCGGGACCTAATCGCCGGGAAGTCCTTGGTGATAGTGGACGATTCGATCGTGCGCGGGACGACGTCGCGCAAGATAATCGACATCGTGCGTAACGCCGGCGCGGCTGAAATCCACGTCCGCATCAGCTGTCCGCCCTGGCGCTACCCCTGTTATTACGGCATAGATACGCCCACGAGAGAGGAGCTTATCGGCTCGAGGCTCACGGCGGACGAAATAGGCCGCTACATCGGCGTCGATTCCCTGCGCTACCTTTCGCTCGGGGGCATGCGCCGCGCCATCGGCGGCGACGTAATGAGCGAGGAAGACGTCGCGGCGCGCTTCTGCTCGGCCTGTTTTACGGGTGAATATCCGACGGCTATATACGAACAATACGCGAAAGACATGATGGTGCCTAAGCTCTTCGGCGATAAAATGTTCTGACGGATATGAGCGCGAACGTTAGAGGGTCGCTCGGCTTGGCGTTGGCGGTATACGTCGCCTTCGTAGCCCTCGTGGCGGTGGCGAACGGCGTTTTCGGCGGCCCCGCCGCGGCCGCGCCCGCGGGACGCGCGCTAGTCGCGAACGCGCTGTTATACATCGGCGCGGTCACGCTGGCGGGAATCGTGGCGCCGCTTTGGCTCGGCGCGCGAGCGCGCTTGACGTTGCCTATGTGGCCTGCGCCCGGCACGGGCGACAACGCGTTCGCGGTTTTGTTGGTGGTATTTCTATTCGCACGCGTTGAGATGCTCGTGGCCATTTTCGCGGAGGGGCGCCCCGGGGGAATCGCGTTGGCCACGTTCCTGGGCCCCGCCGCGCTCCATTTGGCGTCGGTGATCGCGACCATCGGCGTCCTCTTGCCCGCTTTAAAAGGCCGAATGCCCGTAGCGCCCGCGACGGTGATAGCCGCGGCCGCCTGGGCGTTATACCACGTCGCCCAATTCAACGTCTTAGGCGGAGGGCTCGACCTTAAAATGCTCTTCGCGCTCGCGGTGTTCGGCCTCGGCTATTCGTTATTTTATTTCTGGTCGCGCTCGCTCCTCTTGACGGCGATACTCCAGCACCTCGTCGCGACTACGACCCTCATTTACAATCGCGACTTCGCCCTCGGCGAAACGGACGGCCGGTTCTTCTACTCGCTCGGCGTACTCGTAGCTTTTGTCGTTTTCGTCACCGTCAAGAAGCGCCTGTATGCCGCGGAACGTTTTACGTACTTCTAAAAGTATTTCGGAGGTTGCCTCCCTTTGGTTACGTATAAGGATGCCGGCGTCGACCAGCGCAGCGCCGACAAGTTCGTCGGGCGGATAAAGAAGCTCTCGCACGTCCTCGACGACGCGGGCGTAATCGGCGAAATCGGCCTGTTCTCGGGCCTTATGGACATCGGCGACCTCGGGTATAAAGAACCCGTGCTCGCCGCGGGCACGGACGGCGTCGGTTCGAAATTGGAAGTAGCTTTCGCGCTGGACGAACACCGCACCGTCGGCATCGACCTCGTCGCGCTGTGCGTCAACGACGTCATTTGTTGCGGCGCCCGGCCCCTCTTTTTCCTGGATTACATGGCCCTTGGCCGGCTGGAATTGGAGCAAGGGGAAGCCATAGTCAAAGGGATCGTAGAGGGGTGCCGGCAGGCCGGCTGCGCGCTACTCGGCGGCGAGACGTCCCAACTTCCCACTTTTTACCGGCCCGGCCGGTACGACCTCGCGGGTTTTGCCGTCGGCATAGTGGAGCGGTCTAAGATCATAGACGGCTCGCGCGCGGCCGCGGGCGACGCGGTCGTCGGCCTTGCGTCCTCCGGCGCGCACGCCAACGGCTTTACGCTAATCCGGAAAGTGATTGAGGACCGGGGCCTGGAATACTCCGAACATTTCGGCGGCGGCCGGACGCTGGGCGAGGAGCTTTTGACGCCGATGCGGATTTACGTATCGGAGATAATGGACCTGCTCGACGCGGGTGTAGACGTTCGCGCCATAGCCCACGTGACCGGCGGCGGCATACCCGGCAACCTCAGGCGCGTCTTGCCGGAGGGGGTAGGGGCCCGCCTCGAGAAGAATCGTTGGCACGTCCCGGAAATTTTCGCGAAGATCGCCGAGTGGGGCGACGTTTCCGAGGAGGAGATGTACGACGTCTTCAATATGGGCCTGGGGATGTTGGTCGTCGTCCGGCGCGGCGACGAGGCGCGGGCGCTCGACGCTTTGGGCGAAGCGATGGTAGTCGGCGAGTGCACAGGCCGGGAGGGCGTGGCGCTGGCGTAACTCCTCTTAAGGATGCGGAGCCGGAAATGGGAGGTCGCAACTACGGCGAACGGAATAAGGCTTTACTAACGTATTTGGTTCTCTTTGTATTTTTTGGGGGGTTATATTTCGGTTGGGGAATAACGTTGGCTAAGGCGGGCGCGTATACGCACCTAAGCGCCCTACTTAAAGCGGACCACGGACGCGTCATCCGCGATCTGACGGACGTAAGCGTCGACCACAGCCGGACCGCCGTACATCCGTTATTCGTATTAATTCTAAATCCGCTGGGCGTACTTTTAGCGAAAGGGCTCGGCTCGCGCTCAGCCGCGGCCGTTTTGATGAGTTCCGTAGCGGGTGCCCTGTGCGTCGTAATGGCCGGGGCTTTCTTGCGGCGGGCGGGGTTGCGGGGGTTTCACGCGACGGCCTTCGCGGCGATACTGGGATTTTCCGCGACCCATATTTTTTTCGCCTCGACGCCCGAGACGTGGATCTTCGCCGCGGCCGGGGTTATATTACTATACTTGCTGGCGGTTTGGGTCCCCGGCAGTACGTTGCGGTTTTTGCCGGCCGGCGTCTTCGCGTTGGGTATGGCAACGCCGAGCCTGGTTACCGCGGCGATAGCTTTTGCGGGCGGCATCTACAAACGGGTTTCGTTCAAATTTTTATTGGCAAAGACGGCCCTTTTCGGCGTTTTGGTAACCGCGTGCGCGGCGTTCTTGAGCTTAGCGCAAAAGCTTTTGTATCCAGGTTCGGCAATATTTTTCCTTCCCGGCGTTTACGGCTACGAATTCGGTTCCTATTCGCCGATAATAAAATATTTTAACGACCTCCCTTTCGGTTACGTTTTGGCTCGGTTGGGAAAATTGGTTTCGGTTTTATTTCTTTATAATTTTATCGCGCCCGTGACGGTAACCCGGTGGTATTCGGCGGGGGAATATTGCCTTCCGCAAAAGCCCTTCGTCGAATTGGATATCCCGCGGTTAACGCCGTTGGGAATCGCTGCCGCGGCGTTTTGGGTCGGGTTGATAATTTGGGGCGCGTACTCGTTTATAAAGAACAAGGGGAGCCGGCCGCCCATCTTGTTCGCCTTACTCCTGACGTTCGCGTTCTATTTCATTTTTTATAGCGTCTACGGGACCGCCTTGTATATTTACGCGATAAGTTGTACCTTTCCGCTCTTGGCGTCGCTCGCTTTGGCGTTGCGCCCTTACGGCCGCCCTGGCACGAAGGGGTTTTATGCCCTCGGCGGCTTTTTAGTTTGTTTCCTGATCCTGGAGGCCGTTAGCAATATCTATTTCTTACGTCAAATACTCGCCGCGTTCCGCGATTACCCGTTTCCGATGTAGCTTCCATCGATATTGTGAGCGGGACGCGCGCGAAATCGGGATGCTGAGTTTGGTAGTATGGACCTGCCCAAGGACATAGCGATCTTACTGGAGCAGCTCGGCATCGCCCAGACGCCGCCCGTCCAACTCCGTAAGCGTAAGAGTTGGGACGAGTACTTTATGGATATCGCCGCGCTGGTCGCGGAACGTTCGACCTGTCTTAGTCGGAACGTCGGCGCGGTATTGGTCCGCGACCGGCGGATCCTGGCGACGGGGTATAACGGCGCGCCCGCCGGCCTTCCGCACTGCCCGTTCTGCATACGGAAACTCAGCGGCGTCGCCTCCGGCGAGCGACACGAGTTGTGTCGCGGCCTGCACGCCGAGCAGAACTGCCTCATCCAGTGCGCGCGCAACGGCGTCTCGAGCAACGAGGCCACGATATACGTCTACGGCGGTACCCCCTGCGTCATTTGCGCGAAGATGTTGGTGAACGCCGGCGTGCGGCGCGTCGTTGCGACGGAGAAGTACCCCGACGAGCTCGGCTTCGCGATTATGGAGGAGGCGGGCATCGAGATCAAAATAAGCGGAGGTTCTTAGGTGGCGGAACGCACGGCACTCATCGCGGTTTACGATAAAACGGGCGCCGTAGGATTGGCGCGAGGCTTGCTCGAGTTGGGTTACGACGTCGTGAGCACGGGCGGCACCGCTCGAACGCTGCGCCGGGCGCGCGTGCCCACCGTCGCGGTCGCCGACCTCACCGGCTTCCCGGAAATATTGGGCGGCCGCGTAAAGACGCTCCACCCGCACGTATTCGGCGGCATCCTCGCCCGGGCCACGCCGGCCCATCGCCGCGCGCTGAAGAGATTAAACATCAAGCCCATCGACCTCGTGGCGGTCAACCTGTATCCGTTCGAGGAAGCGGCGCGGAGGCGTGCGGCCGCCGAGGCCGACGTAGTAGAAGAGATAGACGTGGGCGGCGTTGCCCTCTTGCGGGCCGCGGCGAAGAATTACGAACGGCTGGTCGTCCTGTCGTCCGCGTCGCAATACGCCGAGGCGCTCGAGCGGCTAAGCGGGGGGTTAAACGAGCTGAGTTGGCGCCGCGAGCTGGCCCGGGCGGCCTTCGCGACGACGGCGCGCTATGACGTCGCGATAACTAATTATTTCGGCGAATCCGAGCGGCACCCGAAGCGTTTCGGCGACCACCTGTTATTGCATTACGAAAAGGAACTCGATACCGCTTACGGCGAAAACGCGCACCAGCGGGCCGCGGTATACGGCGGCGGCGTCTCGGCCTTAAGACAACTGGCGGGCCCGCCGCCCTCGTACAACAATTTCCTTGACTTAGGTACCGCCGTGAGCTTGGCGAACGAGCTCGAGGGGCCCGCGTGCGCGGTGGTCAAGCACAGCGGCCCGTGCGGCGTCGCCGTGGCGAGCAAGCTTGCGGACGCGTTCAACCGGGCGTGGGCCGCGGACGCCCTCTCGGCGTACGGCGGCGTCGTCGCCTTCAACGGCCCGGTGGACGCCGCGGCCGCGGCGGCGATGATGGCCAAGGGAATCTACTTCCACGTCGTCGCGGCGCCGTCATTCGCAAGGGGCGTCGTCGATTATTTGAGGACCGCTAAGAAGTGGACGGACCGCCTACGCATATTCGCCGGGAGACCGGCCAGGCCGGCGGTCGATTACCGGAGCGTCGGCGGCTACGTCTTAGCGCAAGACGCGGACCGGCGACCCGCGGCGCGCGACCGTTGGGAGCAGGTGGCGGGGTCGAAGGTCGAGGCCGTGGTAATGGAGGATTTGAGGTTCGCTTGGACCGTGGCCAAATACGCGAGGTCCAACGCCGTCGTCCTCGCGAAAGAGCTCGCGACTTTGGCTATAGGCTCGGGGTCCGTCAACCGTTTGTGGCCTACGGAAGACGCGGTTCGGCGTGCGGGGGGAGCCGCACGGGGCGCGGTCGCGGCCTCGGACGGCTTCTTTCCGAAGGCGGACGCGCCGGAAGCCCTATGCTGCGCGGGAGTCCTTGCCATCGTCCAACCGGCGGGCTCCAAGGCGGACGAGCTAGTCATCGAACTCGCGCGGAAATACGGCGTCGCTCTTTTCTTCGCGGATAGGCGCCACTTCAGGCATTAACGTTCGCCGCGGGCGCCCAGAAGCGTATAATAATACAAAGATATGGCGGCTAAGAGAGTAGGGAAGAAGAAGTCGGTCCTCGTCGTGGGCGGCGGCGGCCGCGAACACACGCTCGTATGGTCCTTTCGCCGCTCGCCCCAGGTAGGGCCGATATTTGCCGCGCCGGGTAACGCCGGCACCGCGGAGATAGCGGAAAATATCCCCGTCGGTCCGGGCAATATCGAGGCACTTGTAAAGTTCGCGCGGAAAGAGCGGGTCGACTTGACGGTCGTAGGACCGGAGGCGCCGTTGGCGGAGGGCATCGTCGACCGGTTCCGCGCCGCCAAGCTGCCCATCTTCGGCCCGACCAAGCAAGCGGCGCGTATCGAGTCGTCCAAAATTTTCGCGAAAAAGCTCGCCTTGGAAACGGGCATCCCGACCGCGCCCGCCGAGATATTCGACGACTTCGAAGCCGCGAGGCGGTATATCGATATAAGCGGCGCGCCGTGCGTTGTTAAGGCCGACGGCCTCGCCGCGGGCAAAGGCGTAACCGTCGCGATGACCGAGGAGGAGGCTTACGCCGCTCTCGAAAGAACGATGGCCGAAAAGGAGTTCGGCGGCGCCGGGGAAAGGGTCCTGGTCGAGGATTATATAAGCGGCGAAGAGGCTTCGATTTTGGCGGTAACGGACGGCGAACGCATCGCGGTCATGATACCTTCCCAGGACCATAAGAGGTTGAAAGACGGCGACGGCGGGCCGAATACCGGCGGCATGGGTGCGTACGCGCCGGCGCCGGTGATCGACGGCAAGATGCTCAAATCCATAACGGAGACGATTATCGAACCGGCGATAACGGCGCTCTCGGACTCGGGAACGCCCTACCAGGGGTGCTTGTACGCCGGTTTAATAGTAGATTTCGAGGGGCCGAAGCTTTTGGAGTTTAACTGTCGTTTCGGCGACCCGGAAGTCCAAGCGATGTTGCCGTTACTATCGGACGACATTTACGAAGTTTGCGCGAGCACGGCCGCGGGCAAGTTGGCGTTTAATCGTTTCGATTGGCGGCCGGGCGCGGCCGTAAGCGTGGTCGCGGCGTCGAAGGGCTACCCCGGGGAATACGAACGCGGCTTCGCTGTCAAAGGGCTCGACGAAGTCGCGAAGATAGAGGACGTAATCGTTTTTCACGCGGGCACGGCCAAAGAAGACGATTCGGTCGTAACCGCGGGCGGACGCGTCCTGGCGGTAACGGCTTTGGGCGTCAACGTGGCCGACGCCGTTAAGCGGGCGTACGACGCCGTAGGCCGTATAAAATTTTCGGGAATATATTACCGCCGCGACATAGGGCATAAAGCCTTGGCGCGGAGTAAGGAATGACCGGATGGTCGATAAAGTATTGGTCGGTATCCTAGTCGGTAGCGAGTCCGACCTCGGGATTATGGGGCGGGCCGCGGCGACTTTAAAAGAGCTGGGGATCGGCTGCGAAGTCCGCGTATCTTCGGCGCACCGGACGCCGGAGCGCGTGAAGACATACGCTCAGGAAGCGGCGGGCCGCGGCGTCAGAGTGATTATTTGCGGCGCCGGGATGGCCGCGCATTTGGGCGGCGTCGTCGCGGCGTTCACGGACCTCCCGGTCATCGGCGTACCGATGCCGGGGGGCGTCGCCGACGGTTTGGACGCTTTACTCTCGACGGTCCAGATGCCTGCCGGCGTTCCCGTGGCGACGGTGGCGGTGGGCGAGGCGGGCGCGATAAACGCCGCGCTGTTGGCCGCGCGAATTCTCGCCCTCGAGGACGACGAATTGCGCTCGAGGCTCCATTCCTACCGCGAAAAATTGGCCGAAGCCGCGGCGAAAGACGTGGAGTTAGGTTAAAGGCTTTGCCGGAAGTCGTCAAGCTGGATAAGGTAGGTATTGCGGGCGCGGTGGGCCTGGCCGCGGCGGCGCTCAACGCGGGGCGGGTCGTAATCCTTCCCACGGATACCGTTTACGGCCTCACCGCGGCGACGTTTCGTTTGAAAGACATCGAAAAACTACGGGAGGGCGGGGCGGCGTCGCCGTGGCGAGAGCCGGTGGAAAAATTATACGCGATAAAAGGGCGGCCGCGACACCAACCCTCGATCGTCCTCGCGCCGGATTGGCAATACGCCCGTATGCTTGCGCGCCAAAGCCTGGACCGCGTCGAGAATTTTTGCCGCCGCGTACCGGACCCGATTTCGGTAATCGTGGATGCGAGAGAGAAATGGAGACCCCCGATAACCAACGCCGCGGGCGCGGTTGCCCTGCGCGTCCCCAAGAGCGGCCTGATCAGGATTATGTTGAAGTTCTGTAAGTTCGTTTATTCCGTGAGCGCCAATTATCCCGCGGGCGAGGAACCTCAAATCCTCGAGCAAGTGCCGGCGCCGATTTTGGACAAGGCGACCCTTGCGATAGACGCCGGACGTACGGCTATGGCCAGGGCCTCGTTTGTGGTAGATTTCACGGTGGAACCACCCAAGCCGGTGCGGGGCGGCGAACAGCTCGAAGAAACGCTCGAGCGTTTCTGGAAATGAACGGCGAGATTGACGTTTTTAAGTTGATCCGGGCACCGAGGGGCGGTTGCCTTTTCGTGTTCTCGGGGCCTTCCGGCGCGGGGAAATCGACCGTTTGCCGGGCCCTTTTGGAAAGCGTGCCAGACGTTAGTTTTTCCGTTTCCCACACTACGCGGCAAGCTCGAGCCGACGAGGTCGACGGCCGAGACTATTTTTTTATAAACGAAGACGAATTCGAACGCCTTGCACGCGAGGGAAAATTCGCCGAATACGCGACGGTCTACGGCCACCGCTACGGCACGTCGCGCGACCAGCTCGAGGAAAAGCTAAGCCAAGGCGACGTCCTTCTCGACGTCGACGTCCAAGGCGCGAGACAAATAAAACCGCTTTACCCCGCGGCAATCGTAGTTTTTATCCTACCGCCCTCGCTGGAGGAATTGCGCGCGCGCTTAGACGAGAGAAGTCAAAACGAGCCGTCCGATATCGAGCGCCGCGTCGCCCAGGCGGAGCTCGAGATTCGGGCCGCGCCCGAGTTCGACTACTTCATCGTAAACGACCGCCTCGACGACGCCGTCGCCGCCGGGAAGTGCATCATTGAGGCCGAACGCCGGCGTCTTTCACGGAGGCTCGGAGGCCGATGAAAATAATATTGGGCGTTTCCGCGAGCGTCGCGGTATATAAGGCGGCTGAGCTCGCGCGCCTGCTGATCGCCGAAGGCGCCGACGTAACCACGGTGATGACGCCGAACGCGACCAAACTCGTCGACCCCCGCCTTTTCGACGCCGTAACCAGCAGGCCGACGATAACGGACCTCTTTGCCCGCGAACGCGCGTTCGCGCACTTGGAAACGGCTCGAGGGGCGGACGCGTTCGCCGTCGCCCCCGCCACGGCCAACGTCCTCGCGAAGCTCGCCGCCGGCCTCGCCGACGACGCTTTAACCACCGTCGCGCTCGCGGTCGAATGCGGCCGCCTCGTCGCGCCCGCGATGAATCCCAAAATGTGGGACAAGGCCGAGGTGCAGCGGAACGTCTCGACGCTGCGCGAGCTCGGATACGTCGTCGTTCCCCCCGAGGAGGGGACCACGGCGTGCGGCGACGTCGGGTACGGCAGGCTGGCGGACGTTCGCGTTATCGCGGAGGACGTACTCCGTTTGGCTTGCCCCGGGCCCGGCCTTGCCGGAAGGACCGTCGTCGTAACCGCCGGCCCTACGCGCGAACCGTTTGACGCCGTCCGCATCCTTACTAACCCCTCGAGCGGCCTAATGGGTTTCGAGGTCGCGAGGCGAGCGGCCCGCCGCCGCGCCGACGTGATATTGATTTCCGGCGCCCCGGGCTACCCGGCCCCTTTGGGGAGCGCGGTCCAGCTTAGACGCGTAGATTCAGCGGCGGAAATGTTCGAGGCCACCGCGGAGGCGTTCGAAAAGGCCGACGCCTTAGTTATGGCCGCGGCCGTTTCCGACTACCGCTTCGACGAGCAGCACCCTCATAAAATCAA
>CAZWAM010000001.1:57536-61242 GCA_964631855.1 uncultured bacterium
GGTGCGCTGGCGGAAAGGATTATCGACGAACTCGAGCGTCGGTGGGAGCAGCTTTAAGTGGCCGGAAAGCGGATAGCGCGGGTCCTCGCGGAGAACTTGCGGGCGCTCGGCGTTAAGGAGATTGCGACGGAATCGGAAGCGGCCGCGATATTACGCGATTATCGCGAGGCGGAGAATAGCCGAGGAAAAGAGCTGTCCCGGGAGATGGTGTTAAAGCGTGAAGCGGAGGTAGTGGAAAGGTGCCGTAAGTGTAGCCTCGGCTTTGAGCGGACGCACGCCGTTTACGGCGACGGCGACGAATACGCGGAAATACTGTTCCTGGGGGAAGCGCCCGGCGCGGAAGAAGACCGGCAGGGTTTGCCCTTTGTCGGCAGAGCGGGCCAATTATTGAACCGTTTGCTCGAGCAAGTGGCCCTGAGGCGCTCGGAAGTCTACATCGGCAATCTTATGAAGTGCAGGCCTCCTGAGAACCGCGACCCGCTGCCGGAAGAGCTCGCGGCCTGCCGCCCCTACCTCGATAGACAAATCGCGATCATTAAACCCCGGATTATCGTCTGTTTGGGCCTTTATGCCACCCAGGGGATATTGAATACCAAGGAATCCATGGCCCGTCTCCGCAACTCGCAACACAATATCGGCGACATAGTAGTCATACCAACCTACCACACGGCCGCGGCGTTGCGATTCCCCGGGTATAAACAACCAATATACGACGATTTGTGCCGCGCGCGCGACTTAGCTTACGGCTAAGGTAACCGTTGGCGGAAGGCGGCTATGGCGGCCGAAGGTAAATACGTACCGCTGACGCAACGCGAGCGAAGGCTTACCGTATCGTGCGCGGCGGCTTTGGCGGTTTTTTATTTTCTCCTCCGCTCACGAAACCACCCCATAGACTCGGTCCTGTACGCCCTCGCCGCCGAAGTTAAAGACGCCTATCCTTTCTTCCACTGGCACCACTTGCTCTATACACCGCTCGGCTGGCTTGTATTGAAAGGGGCCGGCGCGCTCGGGCACGCGGGCAACGCGTTCACGCTATTGGCGGCGTTCTCGGCGGCCTCGGCTGCCGCGGCCGCCGCTTTTTTTTACTTGGCCCTAAGGCGCTTGGGCGCGACGTTCGGCGGCGCGCTGCTTACCGTGGCCGTGGCCTCGCTTTCCGCGGCGTGGTGGTACTTTGCCGGCGAGGCCGAGATACTGGCTGTTATCTCGTTATTCGTCGCGGGCGGGCTGTATTGGTTGACGGCGCACGAACTTGGGTACAGAACGCTGATCGTATTGGCGTGTTGGCTTGGCGTCGGGACGCTCTTCCACCAGGTCGTGCTGTTATTTGTTCCCTTCGCGCTGGTCGTAATCGCGTGGCGTCGGCACGGCCGTTGGTCGAGGGTATTGGCGTTTTCGTCCGTATATGCGGCGCTGGTCGTGGTTCCGTACGTCCTTATACCGTATTTTTATTACGACATCCGAGGGTGCCACAAGTGGGTGCGTTGGGCGACTTATTACTCCTCTTGGGGCGATTGGGGCCACTTTACCGCGGAGCGGTTTCGCGAAAGCGTATTGACGGCGTTGGCCGCGGTCGTGGCCGGGCCAAGTCCCTTCGACTTGTGGAAGGCCGTTAAGTTAAACGAATTCGTGAGAAATTATGCGCCGGCCGTCGTGGTACTCGCGGCCGTGTTGGGCACGGTTGCCGCGGGCGCGGGCCGGCTATGGCGGCAGAAACGGCCTTGGTTAATCATGGCCGCGGCTTGGTTTCTTTGCTTCCACGTCTTCTTTTCTTGGTGGGAACCGGAGAACGCGGAGTGGTGGATCGCGACGTTGATGCCCATATGGCTCCTTTTCGGCTTGGCCGTGCCCCCCCGTAAAGTTTTCTACGCGACGGCCGTGATTATCGTGTCGTGCGTGGCCGCGTTGAACTTCGGCCGCTTAGTTTACCCGTCCACGGTCCCGGGCAAGAACGACGCGGAGGCCGCGGCACGGACCATCGTATCCGCTACGCGCCCCGGCGATACTATATTTATTTCTCATCTGGACGTCAATGCCTGGACCGATTACCTGAGCCGGCATACGCGTACGTTACCGGCGCCGTTTTGCAGGCCGGATAGGGACGCGGCGTCGAAACTCGAAAGTTCGGCGCAACTGGGTTTCCCGGAATATACTCGAAGCGGCGGCTTATTTTTCACCGACTTCGAATGGGACGACGCGAGTATGCGCAACCGGGCCTGGGCAAATGATCTACGGGTCGTCTTTTTTAAAATTATAAGGCGCGGAGAGCCGGTTACGGTACTAAGGTTCCCGGGAGGGGAAAGGGTATTATACCGCTACAGAGGATATGGAAAACGCATCGAGAACGTGCGTATCTACGAGGCGGAGGGTTCCGACCGCGGCGCGTGGCGCAGCGTTCTGGCGACGTCCGGCGCGTCCGTCACGGTGAGGTTTGATATACTCGAAAAAGGCCGCTACGTATTGTGCGTACAAGCGAGCGGTAGGCCGGCCTTAGGCGTGTGGCCCCGGATGGAGGTTGCGTTGGACGGCGTACGACTCGGCGGAACGGCGGTCGACGCCCCGTTTCCGCGCTTTTACGAGTGTGCTTGCGACCTGGCCGCGGGCCGCCACGAGGTAAGGCTAAGCTTCCTCAACGACTACTACGACCCGGCGACCGGGGCCAACCGCGATTTATTCCTCAACCGCCTAGTCGTCTACCGGAACGAACCGCCAAAGAGTAATTCCGGCTCAAAATAACCGAGTCGTCACGGTCGAGGGGCGTCCCCGAGGGTAAGGCGGGGGCGGTTATTAAGTTCGTAACCGGTTGAATATTAACGATTTAAGTATCGCGAAGGAGCTTTAAGGCGCGACTAAATATGGTTTTTATGTTATAATAAATATTCAACGTGCAAAATTATGCCGAATCCTGCGCCGAGGTGCTTAGCGAACGCTGAAGCTTAGTGGAAGGTCGGAGCCTGTATATACTTGGTCGTGAGCGTTTTTCCGCAAAGACGGTCGTCCTCGTAACTGCCGTTACAGCGCTACCTCCTTTGATTGCTTTTTGGGGGACTTTCGACTTAGCACGCGGTTTTTTCGCGAGTGCTTATCTAGCGGTATGTTTTTTTTGGTATATCGTCGTCCAACCCAAGCTCGTATGTAGCAATTGCGCGTATTACGGTAAAGTATGTCCGAATGGCTTAGGGAAGTTATCGGTTTTATTATACCGACCCGGACCGGGCTACGATGTATGGGGGGCGAAGGTGGCGCGGATATTCTGGCGTTATTGGTACGCGGGCGTACCGGTTTTGGGTTTCGCGTTCCTCTTGGTATTTCGTTTCTCTTTATCGACAGCGATTTTCGCCGTGGCTTTCTTGGGGGCCACGGCGTTATATTTCCTCGTCCGCCGCAAACTGTGCTGCGCCGATTGTCTCGTCCGGAATATTTGCCCTCGCTCGCCGTTTCGCGAAGAAAGTGGAGGAAGTGATTCGTGGCGACCGACGCCGTAAAGAAACTCAGCGATATTGAGGATAACCTCGAGGAACTAAACGCCGCCGAAGGCGAAGACGCCTTCAACCTTTACTACCGGCACGCGGACGTAGATATCGCGGTACACGAAAAAAGGCGCCGCGACGCTCTGCTCGCGCCCGACGTCGCGGAGACGTGCGAGGCTATTCTGTCGGGCGATTACGGCCTCGTCCCGAAAAGGCGGGCCAAGATAATCTCGGACTGG
>CAZWAM010000001.1:61342-62435 GCA_964631855.1 uncultured bacterium
TACGACGACTATCCGACGCTCGCTTTGGCCCCCGAAGACCTAAGCGTCGCCGAACTCAAAAGTATATTCGAAAAGTACGAGCGGGAGACGGGGGAGAAGTACCGGGAGCTGTCGGCGGAGGGTACCGATAGGTTCAAGCTGGGCCGGCTCGAGCCGTGGGACTTGAACTACGTCGTCGAGCAACTGTGCTCCGCGGACGACAAATATTTTCCCAAAGAGGCCGCCTTGCCGTCTTTGGCCGAAGTCGTCAAAAGTCTCGGCCGCGACGTCGCGTCGATGGACATACAAATCCGGGAGGACGCTGACATACCCTACGGCGGCCTGTGCTTCGCGATCCGCATCCCGGACGATATCCGTATCCTCCTCAACCTGAAAGACGGGATGTCGGACCTGCGCGTCCTCTATCACGAGTTCGGCCACGCGGTTCACCGCAAGTTCACAACCAGCAAGAACTTTGCGCTCAAAACGGGAGACGCCGGCTTCTTCGCCGAGGCGATGGCCGACACGTGGGCGCTATTCGTGGACAGGCCCGCCTGGCTGCGCGCTTTTACGAAGATGAACGAGGACGAGATAGCGCGCGTAGCGGATGCCTCGGAGAAAGCCTTCGCCGCGCGCGTCCGTCGGTTCATGGCAATCCAGAGCTTCGAGGTCGACGCGTACGTCGACGCCGAGGGCGACCTCGCCGCGGCGTTGGACGCCCATGCGGAACGCTTTCTCGGCTTCCGCTACGACGACGCCGGGAGGTGGTCCGAGCAGTATTTCCCGTTGCTTTATCCTATGTACAGTAAAAACTACGCGCTGGCCCGCGTCATCCAACGCGCGGTCCACCGGCACATGGAAGGCGAATTCGGCGAGCCGCTCGGCGAGCCCAAAGCCTTCGAGTTCTTGGTGGAACGCTTTTACGCGAACGGCGCGTTGCACACGTGGAAGGAGAAACTCGCCGCCGTCGGCGCGGCGTTATAGAGGGACGGCGCTCTAAGGCTATGCCAGCTAAGACCGTAAAAATTGGTAACGTAACGGTGGGGGGAGGCGCGTTCGCGCTCATCGGAGGGCCATGCGTTATCGAGACCGAGGAACTCGCGCTCGAGACCGC
>CAZWAM010000001.1:62535-78198 GCA_964631855.1 uncultured bacterium
ATAGACGACGGCTTCCGCGGCGTCGTCGACGCGATAATGTCCTCCGAGGGCCGTACGATCCTATTGGGGATGGGGAAGTCGGGCATTATTGCCCAGAAGATAGCGGCTACGCTCTCGTCGACGGGGACCGCGTCTTTTTTCCTGCATCCCGCGGAGGGGATGCACGGCGACCTGGGTATGGTCCGCCCGGGCGACGTCGTAATAGCCGTCTCCTACAGCGGCGAGACCCCGGAGATTTTGTGCCTCGTGCCGTCGCTCAAAAAATTGGGAATTACGCTCGCGGCGATGACCGGGAACCCGGAATCGTCGCTCGCGCGCGAGGCCGATTACATGATTAAGACGTCCGTGGACCGGGAGGCTTGCCCGCTCGGCCTCGTCCCGACCGCGAGCACGACCGCGGCGCTCGTGATGGGCGACGCGCTCGCCGTGTGTGCGATGCGTCGACGTGGCTTTCGCGAGGAAGACTTCGTCGCGGTCCACCCGGGCGGGACCCTCGGCCGTCGCCTCATCGCCAAGGTATCGGAGTTGGGCCATACGGGCGACGAGGTGCCGCGCGTGCCGGCGACCGCTACGTTCGCGGAGGCGATAGCGGAAATGAGCGCGAAAAAATTCGGCATTACCGCGGTTACGGACGACGAGGGCCGCCTGGTGGGCGTCATAACGGACGGCGACGTTCGGCGGGCGTACGAGCGGGGGATGACTACGGATAAACATACGGCCGCGGACGTGATGACGCGCGACCCGAAGACCGCCGATCTCGACGCCCCGGGCACGAGCGCGCTCCACGCCATGGAGACGTACCAGATAACGGCGCTGTTCGCGCTCGACGGGGAGCGCCGGCCGATAGCGATTATACACATTCACGACATCCTGGGCCGGGGTGCCGCGACGTTCGATTTCGACTGAGGTGGCCTTACGAGAAGAATTTTAGTTAGCTTATGTATTCTCGCCGCGTGGGCGGTGTGGGGATGCCGGGGTGACGAGGAAGAGCTTCCCGGGCCTCCCAAGAACTTACCCACGCAGGTCATCGATAATTTCACCCTAACGGAGACCGACGGCGAGAACTTATCCTGGCGCCTCAAGGCCGACCGGGCGGACATATACGACTACGCCCACGAGGCCAAGGTGTTTACGGTGTACGTGGATTTTTACGAGGACGGCGTCTACAGCTCGACGCTGACGGCGCGCGAGGGCTCCATCGACCTGCTCCGTCACAGCATGCAGGCGCGGGGCAACGTCGTCTTAGTATCGCGTAAAGACGGCGCGGTTTTGAAAACGGAGGAGCTTAGCTGGGACGCGGACGCGAGCCGCATTTATTCCGACGCCTACTGCACGCTGGAGCGCGGCCACAGCATTATCCGCGGCGAGGGGTTCACCGCGACGCCCGGGCTGGACTCATTCTCGAGCCATAAAATCGAAGCCGACATTCTCGAAAAAGAGATGGAGGGCCTGGAGGGAAGACGGAAACAAACACCCGAGGGGGGGACCGACCAAAGACCGGGCGAGGGTCGGAAATGAGGTGCCCTTACTGCGGGAACGAGGATAGGGTAGTGGACTCGCGGACGGCGGACGACGGCCACGTGATCCGGCGGCGCCGCGAATGTCGGTCGTGCGGCCGCCGCTTTACGACGTACGAGCGAAGAGAAGAGGTCCCGATGCTCGTCGTAAAGAAAGACGGGACGCGCGAGCCTTTCAGCCGGGAGAAGATTATCAAGGGTATTATGACGGCGTGCGAAAAACGGCCCGTATCGCACGGGGACATCGTCGCGCTCGTGACGAAAATAGAGCGCGACCTCGGCGCGACGTACGAAGGAGAGATCCCGAGCCGCGCCATCGGCGAACGGGTTATGGCGGCCCTCAAAGAGTTGGACGAGGTAGCCTACATAAGGTTCGCGTCCGTCTACCGCTCGTTCCGCGACGTAGGCGAATTTATGGACGAACTCCACAAGCTGATGAGGCCGGAAGAAGAGACGGGCGATGCCGCGTCGGCCGCGTCGCCGAAGGCGGGCAAAGGTAAAGATGCCTGAGCTCCGTAGGGACCCCGTCGTAGGGCGGTGGGTTATTTTTGCCGCGGAGCGCGCGAAGAGGCCGCAGGATTTCGCCCCCCTCGAGGACACGCACGCCACCGCGGAGGAAAGGCGCAATTGTCCTTTCTGCCCCGGCCGCGAGGACCAAACGCCGCCCGAGGTTATGGCGTACAGGCCGGACGGCTCAGCTCCCAATTCGCCGGAGTGGACCGTGCGCGTAGTCCCCAACAAATATCCCGCCCTCCAAATCGAGGGCGAGCTCGACCCCCGGGGCGAGGGGATCTACGACCGTATGAACGGCATCGGCGCCCACGAAATCATCATCGAGACCCCCGACCACGAGGCGACGTTGGCCACTATGCCCGAGGCTCAAATAGAGGCGATGCTGTACGCGTTTATAGACCGGATAAACGACCTCGAGAAAGACGTCCGCTTTAAATACATACAGATATTTAAGAACGTGGGCGAGGCCGCGGGGGCGAGCCTGGAGCACCCTCACTGCCAGCTCATCGCGACGCCGGTCGTCCCGAAGCGTATAACGGAAGAGCTCTCGGGAGCGCTGGCCCATTTCGAACATAGAGAACGGTGCGTTTTTTGCGACATCTTGCGGCAAGAGTCCGAGGTGGGGAAGCGGCTCATATTCGCCGACGACCTCGTCGTCTCCTTCGTCCCGTACGCGCCCCGCTTCCCGTTCGAAATACAAATCTTACCGCGGCGCCACGAGTCCTCCTTTAAAAGGGTCGTCGACGAAGAGGTAAAGCACTTGGCGCTCCACTTCAAATTGGTTATAGAAAAGATAAACCTTCTCTTGGGTACGCCGCCGTATAACCTGGTGCTCCATACCGCGCCCTGCGGCCTGGACGAGCTGGAACATTACCACTGGCACGTCGAAATTATACCCAAGCTCGCCCAGGTGGCGGGCTTCGAGTGGGGGACCGGGTTTTATATCAACCCCGCCGTCCCCGAGCAAGTCGCCGAAGACCTGCGGAACGGTCCGTCCGCGGAAGGTAGCTAAGGTCGAGAACGCCGAGGTCTTTTTATGGCGAAGTTGAAAGTCGTGCTCGTCGTTTCGGAGGCGGTCCCATTTGCTAAGACCGGCGGCTTGGCGGACGTCGCCGGCTCGCTCCCTAAAGCGCTCGCCAAAGTGGGGGCGAAGCCGGCGTTGATAATGCCTTATTACAAGGAAGTGGCGCGCGGGTGTTTCGGCGAGAAGAAGATGGGCCGGCTGGAAGTCCCCGTCGGCGCCACGAGCATTACGACGACCGTCTACCGGGCGAACATACCGGATACGGACGTCCCGGCGTTCTTCCTGGGTTACGACCCGTACTTCTACCGCGACGGCCTCTATCAGGAGAGGGGTATAGATTATCCCGACAACGCAGAACGGTTCACGTTATTGTGCCGGGGCGCGCTCGAGCTCATTATAAACGAAAAAATGCAGCCGGCGTGTCTACATGCCCACGACTGGCAAACGGGATTAATCCCGGTATACATAAAGGACCACTACGCCGAGGACTTCGCCCGTACGGGAACCTTGTTCACCATCCACAATACCGGCTACCAGGGCAACTTCGATAAGAAATATTTTCCCATTACGAACCTGGCCTGGGACCGCTTCAAGATCACGGATATGGAATTCTTCGGCCGGTTCTCGTTTCTTAAAGCCGGGATCCTACACGCGGACTTGGTGAGTACGGTGAGCGAGAGGTACGCGGAGGAGATTCAAACGCCGGAGCTGGGCTTCGTTATGGACGGCGTTTTACGCCAGCGGCGGGAAGACCTATTCGGCGTGCTCAACGGCATCGATTATTCGATATGGAATCCAAAGAAGGACTCGTTCCTGGCCGCGAATTTTAACGCCGACAAACTGAAGGGTAAGGCCGTATGTAAACACGCGCTCGAGCAAGAAAACGGCTTCCACCACGAAGCTAAGAAGGCCCTCGTGGGTATCGTCTCGCGCCTCGCCGACCAAAAGGGGTTCGACATCCTAGTGGACGGGATAGACAGCATATTGCAGTTGCCTTGCCGGTACGTTTTGCTCGGGACCGGCGACAGGAAATACCACCGCCTGTTCGAAGAGGTCGCAAAGCGGCATCCCAGAAAATTCTCGGCGCACCTGCTTTTCGACGACGCCATGGCTCACCGGATTTACGCCGGCGCCGACATGCTATTGATGCCCTCGCGCTACGAGCCCTGCGGATTGGGGCAGATGATAGCGATGTCGTACGGCACGGTCCCCGTAGTGAGGGCCACGGGCGGCCTCGCGGATACCGTGATAGACGCCGACGAGGATAAACGGGGAGGCGTCGGTTTCACGTTCGAACGTTATACCGCGCGGGCGATGGTGAAGGGGTTGAAACGCGCTATCAGCGCCTATGGCGCGCCGCGACGTTGGCGCGGCATTATGCGCCGCGGGATGTCGCTAAACTTTTCCTGGGAGCGTTCGGCAAGGGCTTATATGAAGTTGTACCGCCTTGGGCGGAAAAAGATGCGGGATAGGAAAAAAGGCGTAAGTTAACTCTAAAGCTCCTCGAAAGGGGAGCTCGGTTATCTTAGGAGGAGTTAAATTAGAATGAGATATGAAACGGCACAAATATATGATAGTTAATATGATAAGTAGTTAAGGAAAAAGAAAATGGTTGATTATATATTTACGTCCGATAATATATATTATGTTAATTAAACCCCTAAACTAAGTAACCTTATACCCTTATTTCTTCTTGTGCCGGTTCGCCCGAGATTTCTTTTTTCGCTTATGTTTCGCTATTTTTTTTCTTTTTCTTTTTTTCGGACAGCCCATTCGTTACCTCGTATTCTATAAATCCACTACCGGGCCCGCTTCTTCTTCGCCAAGAGGTTCGCCGAGTAGCGTCTTAAGGGCTTTGGAAGCTTTGAACGTCGGCGAAACCTTCGCTGAGACGTACACGCGTTCGCCGGTTTTGGGATTACGCGCCGTGCGGCCCGGGCGCCTCTTAACGGAGAAAGAGCCGAAGCCCCGTAGCTCGACCTTTTTACCCTGGGCCAGCGTTTCGCTTATGGTCTCGAGGATAGCGTCTACAACGCGTACGGCCTCTTTTTGAGTCAAGTTATGTTTTTTGGCGATGGAGCGTGCCAAATCCGCTTTCGTCATACCTGGAACCTCCTCGATAACCGAGTACCCACCACTACCGCCCGCTCGGCAGCTTTTCCCCGGCCGCCCTCGACGGCGGCCTCCAAAAGGCTAACGCCCTCTCCCGCCCCGAGCCCTGCCCTACCCGCCTCCGGCGGCGCTTCTTCCTCGAAGGGCTCGGCTTTTTCGCCCGCGACCGGCGCCTCTGCCTCTTTCCTGCAGGCGAAGGTAAACGCTAAGCCGAGGGCCAAAACTGCGATTACTGATTCACGCACGGGATAACCACCTTTTAAACGGTTTCGTACGCGCCGTTGGGGCGGCTTTTCGCAAACGGCCGTAAACTCTCGAGCTAGTAAAGGGAATATTTAAACTCAACGCGAGGCGTGGACTCGCCCAAGCCTAAAAGTTCCGTTTTTACGCGTCCGAATAGGATTTCGTAAAGGGATTTTTCTTTGAGCCTCTTCCTAATGATGGTCGGTCGGCCTTTAATGCCGACCTCTTTCGCGACGTCTTTTAAACACTGTTGGAAGTTTCCGAGTTCGTCCACGAACCCGGACTCTTGCGCCTGGCGGCCCGAGAAGATTCGGCCGTCGGCGTACTTCAGGACGTAGCGGCGGACGCGGTACCGCGTAGGCGATTCTTCGCCTTCGGCTTTGAGTTTCGCCGCGATGGCGGGCCGGCGTGCTTCGACGACGGTATCCAAAAACTGCTGGTAAACGTCGTCTACCGTCTCGCCGAGAAGCGCCTCTTCCTCCGGCGTCATCGGCCTGAAAGGTGAACCGATATCCTTGTAGCGGCCGCTTTTGATGGTCTTACTGGATAAACCTATCTTGCCGAAAAGGCCCTCCACGTTCGTGAAAGTCATGACAACGCCCAGAGACCCGGTGACGGTCCCGGCTGAGGCGTAAATTTTTTCACCCGAGCACGCGACGTAATAGGCACCGGAGGCACCGATCGTAGACATATACGCGTAAATTTTCTTGTCTTTGTCTTTAAGGCGAAGCAGTTCCGTATAAATTTCTTGCACCGGCGCCACGGAGCCGCCCGGACTATCGACGTAGAGGACCACCGCAACGACGGTGGGATCGTCCCGGTAATCGTGGATGATCTTGATTAGCCCCTCGGACGAGCTAATAGGCCCGCGGATATCCAGGACCGCGATTTTCTTCCCGAACGGCGAGTACGCTTTTACGTCGGGGAGAAGACAAAACGCCGCCGCGGCCGCGACGATAATCACGAGGAATAAGACGACCGCGACCCCCGCGGCCAGCAACCACCATTTCTTGGACGACATACCTCCGACAGACACCTCCCGATCGCCTTAATAACCGCGCAAAGCTTGAAGATGTTTGAACGCCAGCGCGCTTAAGGCCGGGTTTTGGTCGAGGGCCAACGCGCGTTTCCAAAGGCGGATAGCTCGTCCGATGTCGCCCGCGTCCTCGGCCAGCAACGCCAATAACCGTACGCGGGAGGCGTCCTCGTAAGATTCCTTACTTTTCGTTAGAAGAGCTTCCGCTTCCTTCGGACGTCCCTCTTCCTTTAGCACCAACGCCAAGTTGTTTTCGGCCCGACGGCCGAAGTCGGCTCCCCCTTTAACGACGAGGCGATATTCCCGCGCCGCCTCTTCCAGGTATCCCAGGCGGTGCCATATGACGGCGATGTTGAGCCGGGCGGGCGTAAAGAGGGGGTCGAGGGCCAGGGCTCGTTGGTAGTACGAAGCAGCGAGGCTTAAGGTTTTGCCGCGGTAGCGTTTGCCGTCTCGGTCAAACTCGTACGTCAACGCGAGGTTGTAGAAGGTAGAGGGTTCGTCGGGATAATCTTCGGAAAGTTTCAGTAACATGGCGGCCGCTTTTTCGCGGTCGCCGGCGCGCGCCGCGACCACGGCCTCGTCCAGCGCCGCGGCGAAGGGCAACGGGACATCCTCCCCGCGCGCGGCCCCGCCAATTAATAAAAAACCCGCCACGGCCGCGGCTACGATAAAACTGCGTTCCGCCCTCGGCGACCTCACTTCGTCAAACCCACTATGCGGTCTACGCCTTTCGAAAGGTTCGCCTCGCCGGTTACGTTGGCACTTTGGGAGTTTATTACGGCGCCGTTGGCGGTGCTTATGAACTCGACGGTGACCGTATAATTGTTGCCGTTTTTCGTGACTTTGCCGCGGCAAGCTATCATCGCCCCGACGCTCTTGCCCATGGCCGCGGCGGCCGCTATGGAAACGGGTTCCCCCTCGCCGATGTTCGAACCTTCCATTATTTTCGCGATCTTGGGCGGGTCGACGACTTTATATTTTCCCAAATATGCGAACGCGGTCATTAGGTACTGCGCAACCACCGGCCCGACGTAACTCCTCGCCCCTTGCGTCTCAAAATGAAAGACGGCTATTACCGGCTTGTCCGTCTTCGCGTGCGACAGAGGGGCACATATCAACGTCAACGTCCCCAGGAATATCAACGCCCGAAACGCGCGCTTGGCCATCTTTCCTCCTCGTATAAGGTTACGACGTTTCGGCGGGGGCTTCGACCGTCGCGGCCCGCGGGTGATTCATAAAATGGCCGTAAACGTTCATGCGCTCCCGGAGGCTGCGCAGGTTGTTAAATATCAAGTTGGCGTCGCTTTTTCGAATCGCTTCAAGGTATGCTTTGAGCTCGTACGAAACGTCGGGGTGCTCGCGCACAAAAGAATCGATCAATAGCTCGTGGCGGACAAAACGGTTTATGGAACGCGCGTAAGAGTACATCGTCTCGACGTGGTCTATGTAGGCGTGTTCGGCGTGATCGATTTCGGGCGCGGGGGCGGCGTTATTACCTCCTGCCGACAGGCGCGCGAAATACCGCGCGTGGTACAGGCGATCCACGAGCGACGCCACCATATTCTTTACGCGCTCCGGTTCGATCAGTTCGGCGCCGTTTTCGCCGAAGTAAGCGAGTATTTCGTCGACCAGGCGGCCCGCGGCGCCGAAATTAACGTCGCGCGCGCGGGCGAACACGCGGCGATTCCGCAGCAGGACGTCGGTATTAATAGACCTCATCGAGTATCGTGCCTTGTTGCCGAATGTAGTCAATCTCCGCGGATTCCGTAAGTACCGTACCCGCCGCGCGGTCGCCGAGGCGCCGGCCCTTGAGGTCCGTAAAAGCGTAGATAACGTCCAGTAAGTTTACGAGCGGCAGTAGGAGGGTTATATTACGCATAATCGAGTGGAAGAGGCCCGCGCGACGGTCGTAATCGCCGTATTTGACGACGCGTAATCCCATGATACGTTTACCGATGCTCGCGCCGCCCGTGTCCCGCACGAGTAAATAGAATAAGCCGATCGCGGCGAAAGTGCCCCAAAATAACTGCTGGTAGTAATCGTGGTCGGGCCCCGGTAAGAACGGGTTTTTGCCTATAAAGCTAAATATTATCGCTATCGCGAAGTACGAGAGGCTTATGAAGAATAAATCCACGAGTTGTGCCGCAATCCGCCGGACGTACGAAGGACGCGAGAAATCCATTACGACGGAACGGTCGATCTTTATACCTTCCTCCTCGGCCAAGGCCGGTTCTTTTTTCGCGGCTGCCTTTTCGGGTTCCCCTACGTCGGCAGGGACTTCGGAAGGCGGCCCGGGGGGCGGGCCCTTTCGTTCCGGCGTCGGCGGCGGTATCGAGATCGAAACCAAATCGCCTACCTTCGGTTCGCGGGCTACCTTGTCCGGCGCCGGCGGTTCCGCGGGGCCTCGGGTTGGGGCGACCGGTTGGACCCCAACGGGCGGCGGCGGCGCGGCGGAAGGTTCCCGTGCAAGCGGCGCCGGCGGAGCCGCCGGGGCGGCAGGTTCGAACGTCGGGGCCGGGGGAACGGACGGTTCCGCGGGGGGCATCGGCGGGGGAACCTCAGGCGCCTGCCCCTCCAAGTCCGCGAACGCGTCGGCGAAATCGGCCACCTCGCCGAGCTTTACCCACTTCTTGAGCTGTGTTTCCCAAACGTAATGGTCGCTATTAAATTCGCGGGCCAGTATTTTCTCCTCGACGTCGCCGAATTCGAACGGGCCGAAGCGGGCACCCTCTTTACTCAGGTAATATTTCCTGGGAGCCGGTTTGGCGCCTTCGGCTAAGAATCTCGAGAACACGGAGTGTTCCGAGGCTTTAAGCCACCGGTTGGCGACGGCGTCCCAAACGAAATGGTTATCCGTGAACCGACCCCGCCTTATCTCGCTAATTATCGCATCGCGCGGGAACGGGCCACCCGTTTTACCTTCGACGTTGATGAAGAAACCCTCGTCTTCTGCGGCAGCCAACGTGGCTTCTTCGTCGAATATCCCCGCAATTTCGGCGTGGAATTTTATTTTAATCCACCGGCCTTGTTTAGGTTCCCAAACGTAGTCTTCCTGCGAAACACCCTTAGTCTTAACCAGTTCGCGGAACTCGGCGATACCGAGCGGGCCCCGTTGATTTCCGTCGATGTTTAGATAAAGCTCCATACGCGCTCCGACGAGTACGCTGCCTTTGCGCCCGAGAGGATTCGAACCTCCGACCGGTGGTTTAGGAAACCACTGCTCTATCCTATTGAGCTACGGGCGCTTCCCGTTGCGACTTAAACTTATAACATATTGTGCGTTACCTTGCAATATTACGCGTGAAACTAGCCGTAGTGGATTACCGAAAATACCTCGTAGCCCTCGAGCTTATCGCGGCCGGATAAGAAATCGAGTTCGACCAGGAATACGAACGCCTCGACGGTCGCACCGCAAATCTCGACCAAGCGCGCGGTGGCGAGCGCGGTCCCGCCCGTGGCGAGAAGGTCGTCGCAAACCAATACCCGGCTGCCGGCTTCGAAAGCGTCCGCGTGTACCTCTACGGCGTCGGTCCCATATTCCAATTCGTACTCCTCGCGCCGCGTTTCCCAGGGCAATTTGCCGGGTTTACGGATAGGTACGAAGCCCACGCCCAAAAGATACGCCACGGGGGCGCCCAGGATAAACCCCCGGGCTTCCACCGACGCCACGTAGTCAACGCCGCGGTCGCGGTATCTGTCGGCCAAAGCGTCAACGGCCAACCTCAACGCCTCCGGGTCCCTCAAGAGCGTCGTAATATCTTTGAATATAACGCCTTCTTGAGGCCAATCGGGTACGTCCCTGATGCAACTCCTCAGCCTGTTCTCGACCACTTATCGGTCCTTTCCGCGACGCGCCGTACTATAGGCCGTCGGCGAAGTTATCCTCGCCTATGCGCCTCTCGGCCTTCGCCATCTGGCGGAGTTTGTTTAAAGCTTCTTTTTCGATTTGGCGCACCCGTTCACGCGTTATGCCCAGTCTCTCCCCCGTCCTCTTCAGCGTCAGCTGCTCGTGGCCGTCGAGGCCGAACCTCATGCGCAATACTCCCTGTTCCCGCTTGCTGAGACGCTTCATAAGTTCGGCCAGCCTACCGTAACGGACCAGCAAATATGCGGTAGCGTACGGCGCCTCGGCCTTATCGTTCTCGACCTTCTCCAAGAGCGACCGCTCGTCGCCCGGCAACTCCGCGTCGAGCTTGTAGGTCTTCCGCGACGACAACAGTATGCGTTCGACCTGTTCGCGGGAGATGCCCATAGCCGTCGCTACTTCGGCCGGTACCGGCTCGCGCTCCAATTTATGGGCCAGCTCTTGCAGCGTCCGGAAATACTTCCTGGTCAAATCGACGACGTGGACCGGGACGCGCACGGTCCTGCCTTGGTTTATGAGAGCCCTGTTTATGGTTTGCCGGATCCACCACGTGGCATAAGTGCTGAAGCGACATCCCCTTCGGTAAGAGAACTTCTCCACCGCGCGGATAAGGCCCAGGTTGCCTTCCTCGATGAGGTCCAAAAACGACATCCCCCGGCCCATGAATTGTTTCGCGACGTTTACTACCAGGCGCAGGTTGGATACGATCATCTTGGCTCGAGCCGCGGCGTTTCCCTTTTCGATCTTCTTGGCGAGTTCGATTTCTTCGTCTTTTGTCAGTATCGGGATTTTCGAAATATCCTGAAGGTAGGCGCGAACGAGGTTGGCCTCGTATTCCCGTTCCGATTCCAGCTCGTCGATTACTTCGGAAATTTGAGCCGGCCCGAGGGTTTCATCCTCGTCGGCCTCGACCTCTTCGCCGGACGGCTCTTGGTCCCCAAGCTTTCCTTCCGAACGCGGATCTTCAACCATCGGTAAACCTCGCGCAAGTATTCCGACAGGCAAACGACCTTATTGCTAAAATTTTACACCGAAAGATGTGAATTCTCGGCGCGGCTCTTCCTCGATTACGTCGACGCGCTCGACCCGGCCGTAGGAGGGCCCTTCTCCGAGAACTCGTTCGAAACCCGATACGTCGTCCCGCGGCCCCTCGAGCACGGCTTCTACCGAACCGTCGTACAAATTACGCACGTAACCAGTTACTTTGAAGGCCGCGGCTTCGCGAACGGCCCAATACCGGAAGCCTACCCCTTGGACCGCGCCGGAAATCAGCAACCTCCGCCTTATGACTTCGGGCGGGCCCATCCCGCTTCACTCGAGGAGCGCCGCGAGCCTAGCTACCGCGGCCTCCGCGTCCGACGCCGGCCAAACCCCTTCTATGCCGGGCCACGTATGTATCCCCACGACCGGTTTGCCGAGCTTGAGCGCGAGCGCGATCTCCGACAGCGTACCGTACCGGCCGCCTATAGCGATTACGCCGCAAGCCGCGGCGACGACTACGGCGTTCCGGGCGTGGCCGAGGCCCGTCGGTATTTTTATCTTAACGTGCGCGTTCGCGGTCGAAAAGTCGTACGTGGGAAGGATACCGACCGTCAGCCCTCCCGCCTCCGCGGCCCCCTTGCTCGCGGCCTCCATAACGCCGCCCAGGCCGCCCGTCAACACCAGCCAACCGCGCCCGGCCGCCAACCGCCCAACGCTGTACGCGGTCTCAAGGCGGGCGGGGTCGGCGGCCGCGTCGCCGATCACGGTGATTTGGACGGACATAAAAATTAGCCTACGCGCGCCCTCCGCGAGGGCACGGTGGCAGTAATTTGGGGGCGAGAGGATTTGAACCTCCGACCACCTGCCCCCCATACAGGTGCGCTACCGGACTGCGCTACGCCCCCAGGACGTTTATATGATATAAAAAAAACGGCCCTATGACAAGTTAAAAAACACCTACGGCGAGTACCCCGAGGCCGGACCTCCTCCGCTGAGCTACTCCCGTTGGGCCCGCGGAAACCCGTTGGCGCTTAGTCGGTTTGGTTAAATTCTTCAGGGTAGCATTCCGAAGAATAAGACAAGGTTTTACTAACTATTTTTATTGTACCTTCCTCGGTAATATCGACGGTGAACCGTTCGCCGCTCGACCTAAGCCCTGAGCCTATGTCCGTTTCAAAAATTGCCGCGCTAGGTTGCGTGAATCCCCATAAAGATGAATGCGTGGCCTTAACGGCCTCGGCGATCTCTTCTTGCGAGAAACCGTGTATGACGGTCGTTTTTACCACTATGGCCATAATACCTCCTATCCCTCCGGGGCCCCTTCAATTATAGGGTTCTTTCCTAAGTAGTCGTTTACCTCGCCGTCCCATTTACGATAGTACGATAGAACCCGTCCCGTGCGTAAGGAATAGGGACCCGCCGAGGGGTCCCTACGTTGAAATTCGGGGCGACTGGATTTGAACCAGCGACCCCCTAGTCCCGAACCAGGTGCGCTACCAGACTGCGCTACGCCCCGCTAACTTGTTCCGCTGCAAACGGCTTCGTTTAGATTTATTATAATTATACAAAATTCCCCCGGCGTAAGCAAGCGGCAATCGCCGGCCGGCCTAGCCGCGGCGGTCGGCGGCGGCACGGCCGAGTAGGCCGAGTAACTTCTCGAGGTCGCCGCGGAGCTCGGCGATGATATCTTTATATTGCTCGGGGCGCCGCCTCGCCTCGGCCACCCTCTTACGGGCCCCGGCGATAGTGTAACCTTCCTCGTACAACAACTTTTTAATGACGAGAATCAGCAAGATGTCGGATTTGCGATATGCGCGCCGGCCGTTGGACCTCTTCTCGGGCCTTAACGTGGGAAACTCCGACTCCCAGTAACGGAGTATATGGCTTTTGAGGCCGGTGAGTGCGGACACTTCTCCGATGGAGTAGAAGATCTTATGTCGGTCGTTCAAGACGTCCTCGCGCATAAAATCACCACCGACGGCTTAGGCCTCAACCTCTAAGGAGAAATCGAGCGCGGGGGCCGAGTGCGTCAAAGCGCCTACGGAAATGCGGCTAGCGCCCGAGCGGGCGAAGGCCGCGACGTTGGCGAGCTTTACGCCCCCCGAGACCTCCACCGCGGCCCGCTCGCCGACCGCGAGGCAGGCGAGGCGCGCGGCGTCGGCGTCGAAGTTGTCGAGCATTATGACGTCCGCTCCCGCCGCGGCGGCGGCCTCCGCTTCCTCCACCGTCTCGACTTCCACGAAAACCGGCATCCGCGAACGGCGCTTCTCGCGGGCGCGCTTCACGGCTTCCCCCACCCCGCCGCACAAATGTTTGTGGTTGTCTTTTATCATAATGCCGTCGTAAAGGCCGGCACGATGATTCTCGCCGCCCCCCGCCTTCACCGCGGCTTTCTCGAGCGAGCGGAGCCCGGGCGTCGTCTTGCGCGTGTCGAGTACGGTGACGGCGACGTTATCGGCGCGGGCGACGAACGCCGCGGTATAAGTGGCTATTCCCGAGAGCCGTTGGATAAAGTTGAGCGCGACCCGTTCCCCGGCAAGTATCGCCCCCGCCGGGCCCTGAAGCCGGGCGACGGTCCGGCCCGCGGTAAACTTTTGACCGTCTTCGACGACCGCCTTGAATACCAACTTCCGCTCGAGCTGGCGGAAGACGCGACGCGCTACCTCCATGCCGAACAGGATGCCGTCGTCGTGGGCGACGATGGCGGCCCGCGCAGGTACGTTGCCTACGCCGAGCAAATCGGTCGTCGCGTCGCCCGCACCCAGGTCCTCTTTGAGCGCCCGGTTTACGACGTCGTTCCAATCTACGTTCGTAGGCATTCCGCGGCGGCCTCAGCTCCCGCTGTCGCGCCCTATCAGAAGCATGCGCTCTATGGCCCGACGCGCCGGCTCGGCGACGGCGGGCGCGATCGTAATCTCGTACTGCATATTTTTCAGCGCGTCGCGGACGCTCTCGAGGGTGGTTAGCTTCATGTTCGGGCAAATGGCTTCCTCGGTGACCGGCCAAAACTCTTTGTCCGGGCAACGTTTTTTCAGAGGGTATATCATGCCCTTCTCGGTCCCGATTATGAAGCCGGCGGCGTCCGACTCCGCGCAGTATTTAAGCATCCCGCTCGTGGAGCGGACCGCGTTGGCGAGCTCGATGACCTCCATGGGGCATTCCGGGTGCACGACTACCTTCGCGCGCGGGTGTTCCCCCTTGGCCTCAAGAACCATTTCCGCGGTGATGCGCGCGTGGGTCGGACAGCAGCCCGGCCACAATATAATATCCCGGCCCGTCATCTTGCGGACGTACGCCCCGAGATGTTGGTCCGGTGTGAATATGATTCGTTTATCCTCGGGGATTGAATTAACGACCTTCACGGCGTTGGCGGAAGTACAGCAAACGTCGGTCACGGCCTTTGTCGCCGCGGTCGTATTTACGTACGAGACGACGACCGCGTCCGGGTGCTCCCCCTTTAAGGCGACGACGTCGTCGGGGCGTACCATTTGCGCCATAGGGCAATTGGCCTCTCGCTCGGCGAGGAGGACCGTTTTTTCGGGATTGAGCAACTTGGCCGTTTCCGCCATAAATCTAACGCCGCAAAGTACGATCACGTCCACGTCGGTTTGGACCGCTTCCTGGGCCAGCCCGAGCGAGTCGCCGACGAAATCGCCTATATCCTGGACCGTCGGTATCTGGTAGTTATGTACGAGGAAGGCCGCGTTTCGGCTCTTTTTCAACGCCGCGATCTCGGCGAGCAGTTCGGCCTCTTGGCGTGCGATCGTTTCTACCTTCATGATAGCTTTACTCCGCGTATGCGGTCTGGCGGAAAGCCTCGGCCAGGGGCCGGTCGGCGTCTACCCTTAACCCTTGGGAAGCCCGGTCGCCCGTGACGAAAAAGACCTCGTGTAAACCCGAACCCGTCAATATGGGATATTTGATTTTAAACTTCTTTCCTCTCATTTTTACGGCGTACCGAACGTCTCCGTCGGCGAGCTTCACGCTCTCCGCGTCTGCCAAAAGTTCCCCCTCAGCTTCCAAAATATAGAACTTCGATTCGCCTCGCACGTGTTCTTCGGCCAGAACGTCGACGTCCGTTATCCCCGCACCGAAGTTATAAGGCTTCTTGGGGTCGAAGGTCCCGATAAAGAAACCTTTCATGGCGCCGTATCCGTCTGCCTTCCTCCGCGCGAAGACGACTTTGCGCCGGCCTTCGTCAAGACGGAACAGTAGCGTTACGACTACGACGCCGTCGTCGGGCATGAAGACGTACGTGTCCGTTTCGTCCAGCCAAACGCCGACGACGTTTTCGGTCTCGAGGGTTAAGGTAACTTTTAAAGTATCCGCCACCTCATCCTTCAACTTTATGGACTTGAAATCTATCGTGCGC
>CAZWAM010000001.1:78298-100429 GCA_964631855.1 uncultured bacterium
ACGTCTTTTAAACCCGGCGTGGGCGACTCGTGCGAAAAGTAATAAAGGCGTTTCATCTCGTCCGAGTGTTGCCGCGCCGCCAGCGTCAAGCCGCGGTCCCATTCGAGCGGCGTCAAGTCTTGCCCCTCCCGGATGCGGTTAACCTCTTCAAACATCGCCCGTTCAATAGCAGGAAGGCCCGGGACATCTTCGAATAAGTCATCCCTAAAAGCCGCGACTTCGGCCGACGCGTCCCCTCCGGAAGTGAAGGTCGGTAGGATTATTAGTACGATAAAAACAAACCGAAACGGACCTTTTTTCACTTAAAGGACATTATCACGTAATTACCAAAAAGACAAGGAAAAAACTTGCGTTTCGCCCTATAAAATGATAATAAAAGTATATGCCAGCCAAGAAGAAGGCGCTCATAGTAGGGCTCACCGGCCCCATCGGCGCGGGTAAAACAACGGTCGCGGGTCTCCTCCGCGAAAGGGGCGTCCCGATTATTGACGCCGACGCCCTCGGGCGGGAGTTATTGGAAAGCTCGAGCCGGTTTAAAGGCGAACTGGCCGCGGCCTTCGGCCCTTCGATTTTAACCGCGGATGGCGCCGTCGATAGGCGAGCCCTCGCGCGCGCGGCTTTCGCCTCCAAAGAAACGGCCGCGCGTTTAAACGCCCTCATCCACCCCCTGCTTTGGGACCGCATAAAAAGCGAAATCGCGACGCAAAGGGGCGCCGATATAATTGTAATTGACGCCGCACTTATAGTAGAATGGGGACAAGCTTTGCCCGTCGACGTCGTCGTCGTCGTGGACGCGCCGGAAGACGTCCGTAAAGCGCGTTCGCGTCGTAAATACGAGGAGAACGATTTCGACGCCCGGCAAGCTCGCCAAATCGACGCCGCGGGCAAACGCGCCGAAGCGGATATTATCGTAGATAACGCCGGGTCGGAGGAAGAACTTAGAGAAAAGGTCGACGTATTATTCCGGGCGCTAAAGGATAAGGCTCAGGGCAAAAACCTTCCGGTTGAACCGTTAATTATTTGACGCCGTATGCCGTACGAAATCAAAGTTGAAGGCCGCTTCGCCGCGGCTCACGCCCTCAGGGGCTACGGCGGCTCGTGCGAGCGCCTTCACGGCCATAGTTTTAACGTTATCGTGGTCGCGGAGGCCGCGGGGCTGGACGAAATAGGCATCGCCCTGGACTTCAAGGAGTTGGACGCTCGCCTAAGCGGCGTACTCGACGTCATGGATCACCAAAACCTGAACGAATTGCCCGCGTTTAGCGAACGCAACGCGACGGCGGAGAACATCGCGTCGTTCGTTTATGAGCAGCTCGCGCCCAAGCTCGAGCCCTTAGGGTCAAAATTGCGGCGCGTAACGGTCGAGGAGTCGCCGAAATATGCCGCGTCTTTCGTACCGGACGTTTAAGTCGATCGTCCTCCTGTCGGGGGGCCTCGATTCCGCGCTAAACCTGGCGCTCGCGAGCCGGTATCGCCGGCCGGCTATGGCCCTCACGTTCGATTACGGCCAAAGGGCCGCCGTACGCGAGGTCCGCGCGGCGGAGCGGTTGTGCCGCTTCTACGGCGTGCCGTACCGCGTCGTAAAGTTGCCTTGGCTGGGCGAGTTGGCGCCGCGGGCCATAGTCGAGGCGGGGGCGCCTCTTCCCTCCCGCCGAGCGGACGTGGATGCCGTCTGGGTGCCGAATCGAAACGGCGTCTTCTTAGCCGTAGCGGCCGCTTTTGCCGAGCGGCTGGGCTCGCCGGCGGTCGTCGCGGGTTTCAACGCCGAGGAGGCGGCGCGGTTCCCCGATAACTCGCGCGCGTTCGTCTCGGCAAGCAACCGCGCGCTCCGCTATTCGACCCGCGGTCGGGTTCGGGTTGTATCGTACACGAGCGCCGCGGACAAGGCCGCCATAGCCGAGAAGGCCGCCGCTCTCGGCGTGCCGCTGCATTACATATATCCCTGCTACGGCGAAGGGCCGCGGCCTTGCGGGCGTTGCACCTCGTGCCGCGCGGCCGCGGAGGCGTTGGCCCACGCGGGCCTCACGAAAGTCCGCGAAGAAATTTTCGGGCCGGCAGCTTAGACGTGCGAGATGGTCAACGTCGCCGCGCGTTTTATTAATCTTCAACGCAGGTAATAGAAAGCCCTTCCCCGTGGAGTTAATAAAAACCCATTTCGACGCCGCGGAAAGGCCGTACACCGAACTTTACGGCCATTACGCGTTTAAGAACTTCGGCATCTCGGGCGACGCGATCGTCGCTTTTATCGGGCCGTGCGAAGTTCGGGGCGAGGACCTCGTGGACCTGGCCGACAGGCAAGCGGGCGCAGAGATCGTCGCGGCCCGCATGTTGCATTTCGTCGTCGAGCATTTCGGCGTAGCCCTCGGCGAGGCCATATGGCGGCAGCGAGTGCTGGCGGCCATCGTCTTCGAGGAGGTATTGAAGCGCGCACCCGACGCGGCGTTGAGGCGCGAGGGCGACGACGTCTACGTCGGCGACGGCAAGCTCACCGTCTCGGTCGCCACCGTTTCGCTGACGTCGGCGTTGGTTCATCTGGGCGTAAACGTGGACGGCTCGGGCGCGCCCGTACCGGTCTCGGACCTCGGTACGTTGGGTATCGACGCCGCGGGATTCGCGGTAGCCGTCGTTGAGAGATACGCCGCGGAAGTGGAAAGCTTCGTCGAGGCTTTGAGTAAAGTCAGGGGCGTATGCTGAGAGGATACGTCGACGAGGTCTTCGTAAGCGTCCAGGGCGAGGGCCCCCTCGTCGGTACGCCGATGCTATTCGTGCGTTTCGGCGGTTGCGCGGCCGCGTGCGACCATTGCGATACGCCCCGCGCCCGCACGCGGGCGTCGCAATTTATTATCCACGGCCCGAAAGCCGAGGTCGTTCCCAACCCGGTAAAAGTCGTCGACCTTACCGCGCGGACGGAACCGCTCTTGCGCAACCTACCCTACCTCGCCGTTACGGGCGGCGAACCGCTCGAGCAGCCGGGGTTCCTGTCGCTACTTCTAACCAGACTCTCGGAAACCGGCAAGCGCGTTCTGCTCGAAACGCGCGGCGAACACTGTCGCGAGCTCGCCGAAGTCCTCCCGAGGGTCGACGTTATCGCCGTAGACGTCAAGTTACCCTCGTTCTCCGGCAAACCCCTACGCCTCGCGGAAACGAAAAACTTCCTCGAGATCGCGAAACAGAGAACCTGTTACGTAAAGGTCGTGGTGGGCCCGGATACGGAAGAGGCCGAGGTCTTGGAAGCGGCCCGCATCGTGGCCGGCGTGCGCGGCCGTATTCCCTTCGTCATCCAACCGCGGCGCGACGAAAAGGCTCCGCCACCGGGCGAATCCGAGCGGCTCTTGGCCCTTACGGTTCGGCTCACGAACACGCTCGACGACGTTCGCTTGATCCCCCAAGCCCACCGCGCGCTCGGCCTGCGTTGACCGGAAAAATTAATCTAAAAAAGGCGCCCAACCTATGGGCGCCGGCGCACGCGTTGCTATGGTTCGCGGAGGCTCTTGACCATAACGTCGGCGTCCTCGCCGTCGCTGTAATAGCGGAGCCTGCACGTTACTTTCTTAAACCCTAATTTTTGGTATATTTTTATTGCGGCTTCGTTTCCGGGCCGCACCTCCAAAACGGTCCGAACGCAGCCGGAGCGTTTCGCCTCGGCGATTACGTCCTCCATCAACATAGTCCCGTATCCGCGGCGCCGTTCCCGTTCGGCCACCGCGACGTTGAGCAGGTGGGCTTCGTCTGCGCAAACCCAAAGGTCGTAATACCCTACGACCGCTCCTTCTACGGTCAAAACCTTTAGCATCGACAAGTCGTTTTCGAGTTCGCGGTGAAACGCGTACTCGGGCCACGGGCACGGAAACACGCCTCGCTCAATTGCGTTAATGGCGGGTACGTCTCCCGCCGTCGCCGGCCTAAGCTCGCACCTCATACCTGGCCTCTCTTCAGGTATTTCGGCCTGAGCGTCGTAAGGTCGTCCGCGCCCCTACGCCGGAACGCCAACGCCCCCAAGCGGGCGAGTACGACGGCGTCGGGCCATACCTCAAACCAACGTACGGCGCGTCGCGTCCCCCCCCGTAAAGGCGGCGCGGGCGGCCCCGCGAACACGTCATAGGGCAGAGCCGCCACCGTCGCGACGTCGCCGATGGCGGCGGGTACGACCTCCTCAGCGTACCCCTCGGAACAGGCGTAGACGGCGTAGAAATAGTAGCCTCCGCGGGCGTCGAGAACGGTAACGACGTTGCCGCGACTTCCCGCGGCCGAGGCTATCGCCGCGAGCGACGAAACCGCGACAACGGGTAAGGCCGTCACGAACGCGAGCCCTTTGGCCGCGGCCATCCCGACGCGTAGGCCGGTGAACGAGCCCGGGCCGCCGGCGGTTACGATCAACTCGGCCGCGCTCAAGGGCCAGGCTTCCGTCGCCAATTCCCGCAGCGAGGGCATAAGGACGCGGGACAGGCGCCCGACCGCTTCAAAGCGGCGCGCCGCGGCGTAGCCGTCGTCCACGAACGCCACGGAAACCCGCGCCGTGGAGGCTTCGATGGCAATTACGCGCAAAACAGCTCCTCGATGCGCCCCCTCAGCTCGGCTGGCGCCGATTCTTCGTACGCGAGTACGACCTTCCGGCGGCGTTCGTCTAAAATCTCGAAATTAAGCCTTAGGATTAGCGAGGATCTAAGCCAAAAAGCCGAGGGTAAGTGGGAGCTCCATTCGACCGCGATAATTCGGTCGCCGTCGAGGTAATCCTCCCAACCGAGGCCGGCCGCCTCCGTCGCCGTGAGGCGGAAGAGGTCCACGTGAACCAAAATGCCATATTCTCGTATAAGCGCGAAGGTGGGGCTTCGCGGTTCCTCCGCGACACCCAAGCCGCGCGCCAAACCTTTGACAAACGTCGTCTTGCCGCCCCCCAACTCGCCGTCGAGCAACAAAACGGTTCCCCGCGGCAACGCCGGCGTTAGACGTTCCGCCAGAAATACGGTCGCCTCGGGCGAATCCGTTACTGTTTCCCTGGATACGGTCACTTCCCCACCTCGCGTCGCAGGCGCAAAAAGTGGGACCTGAAGGGTTCGAAGGTGCGCTCGGCCGCCGCCTTCCGGTAGTCCGGATACGTCCAGGGGAGAGGTTGAAAGGCGCCGTCGCGGAAGAGTAATTCAACGAGCGCGTATACGCCGTCCCGGATATACGTCGCCTGAGGCAGGGGCTTAGTCGTCGCGAGGACCATCTGCAACGTCGAAATGTACCCCGGGTCGAGGTTGACGCGTCTGGCGCCGCCGACCCGCCACCGCGCCTCGGCCTCGACGCCGGCCAACTTGTAATCCGGGAGTAAGGTCGCCGGAACCAGCCGAGCGCCGGCACACCAAAAGCGAACTAAATCCTCGCCCATCTCTTCTTCGTAATAGTCGGTAAAGGTGAACGGTTCGGCCTGTGTTTGGAGTGCTTGTTCGAACAGCGCGGCACTCGACGTCCGAACGACGTCGTCGAGCCGTATTTCCGGGGCGGCGATAACACCCAAGATCGGAAGGACGAGCGGGGCTTTATCCATACGCGTTCAAAAGGCGCGCCGCTCGACGCGCCCGTGCCGGCCGGCGGGACGCGGCGCCGACCGAAATATGCGTACCCTACTACTTATTCGCCACAAGGTAGTTGAAGACGCGAACCGGTAAATGGTCGCGGCCGTATTGCGCCCGCCAACCGAAAGTACTGAATACGACGAAACCCGAGCCGTGCGTAAAGCCGAGAAGCAACGGCGCGTCGTCCCTCGAGCCGGACGACGTCTTCACGTCCCCCCGCGCGAACACCGTACCGCGCGTATCCTTCGGAAGAGCCCAATTGCCGAGGTCGTACCGGAGCGGCCACGTCGAGACCGTGGCGCATCTTTTAAGGTCGGCGTCGGTGAAGGAGGCGTCGACGTTTTGGTTGCCGCTCCCCACGGCCGGGTCCTGCGGCCACGTCACTTTTTCAGGCCATCCGGCCCTTAAAAAAGGCCACGCCTGGTCCGACACTACCAAGCGCCCGCCCCTCCAAACGAACGACCGCAGCCGTTGGACGACTTTTTCGTCTTGGGCCCAGGACGTGTCTACGCCGCTATTCACGCAAACTATATCCGCGTCCTCGAGAGGGTTGACCGCTTGCGCCAGGTCTTCGACCGCGACGCTTCGGTACGCGTAGCCGAGGTCGGAGAAAATAACGCCCATATCGTCGTACCGGCCTGGGACGTTCAGGAAAGTCCCCACGCGCGTGGGCGCCATCGAAACTTTGACGTCCCCCGGCGAATGACCGTCCACAACCTCGACGTAAAAACCGGCCTCGAATAAACGGTTGGCGGAGGTTACGCTAACTTGGTAGAAGCCGTCGGGAACGGCCGGGAACGAGAAGGCCCCCGTCCGAGACGTGAAAGTTTCGCCATAATACGCGTAGGCTTTAACGTCTTCTATAACCACCCCGGCCCGGTAGGCTGGGGTGCGTTCGTTGGGCGCGAATACGTTCGCCGCTACTCCCTCAACCTTACCCAAGAAAAGGTCCGTACGGCAAGCCGTTATTCCCAGAAACAGGGCGGCGATGAAAATCCTTTTTGCCATCAGCATAGGAAAGCCGGGACGCCCATGTCGGCGAGTGCCTCGGTTAAATAAGCACGAATCTCCGCACCCGACGTCATCCGGACCGCGCGTTCGGCAACGTGCCGCGCGTCGACGTACCGGGTGGCCCGGACGGCCGTTTTGATATCCGGGACCGAAGCGGGACTCGCGCTGAATTCGTCAAAGGAAAGGCCGAGCAGAAGTACGGCCGCCTTCGCGTCGGCAACCATTTCGCCGCACACTCCAACCCATATGCCGTTTCGGTGAGCGGCGTCGGCCGTGGCCTTTATTAACTTCAACACCGCCGGGTGGAACGGTTCGTATAAATAGGCTATCTTCTCGTTCCCCCGGTCGACGGCCAAGGTGTATTGAATCAGGTCGTTGGTTCCGAGGCTGAAGAAGTCGCACTCCCGCGCCAACACGTCCGCGCTGAGCACCGCGGACGGAACCTCGACCATTATGCCGACTTCGGCTTCCTCCTCGAAGGGACGACCTTCCTTTTTCAGTTCTTCTCCGACGTCGGCGAGTACTTCTTTCGCGGCGCGCAGCTCCTCCACGTCCGAGATCATAGGAAACATAATTTTAACTTTTCCGTAGACGGTGGCGCGTAGGATCGCGCGAAGTTGGGTCCGGAATATGTCTCGACGTTTAAGGCAGAACCTTATCGCGCGCAAGCCCAGGTACGGGTTCAACTCGCGGGCTACTTCCGGGAACGACAGGAACTTATCGCCGCCGATGTCGACGGTCCTGATAATGCACGTATGGGGAAGTGATGCCTCGGCGACTTTCCGGTAAGCGTCCAACTGCTCCTCTTCCGAGGGTAAATCGCGCCGGTGGAGGAACAGGAATTCGGTGCGGTATAGGCCGACGCCGTCACAGCCGTGCCGCTTCAACGCCTCCAATTCGGCCAGCAATTCTACGTTCGCGGAGAGCTCTATCCGATAGCCGTCCAGCGTCGTGGCGGGTAGCTCGGCGAGGCGGGCGCGGCGTTTCTCCTCCTCGGCCAGTTCGCGCATCAAGGCCCGGTAGCGCGCCGCCACTTTCTCCGTCGGGTTGACTACGACGCGGCCGTCGATGCCGTCCACGACCAAGAGGTCCCCCGCCCGGACGTAACCCATAACCCCCTCCGCCCCGACCACCGCCGGCACCTCCATGCTTTGGGCCATGATCGCGGTGTGGGAGGTCCGACTACCCACCTCGGTCACGATGGCGCGGACCTTGCCTCGCGGTAAGGCCGCGGCGTCGGAGGGCGGGAGGTCGTGGGCCACGAGCACCGCGTCTTCGCCCAGGTCCTCGAATATTCGGTAGGCCACGCCGAGGAGGTTCAACACCACCCGATTGCCCACGTCCCGGAAGTCCACGGCGCGCTCGCGGAAGTAGGAGTCTTCCATCGCCTCGAATACTTCGAGCATACCGTCGAGCGTGGTTTTAAACGCGTACTCGGCCGATACCTTTTCCTCGGCGATCTTTTTTAGGGCGTGCCCGGTTAACATTTCGTCATCGAGGATCAACATATACGCGTCCAAGATCTCGGCCCGAATCGACGTCTTGTGCTTTTTCACCTCGTCCCGCAGCGCCGCGAACTCATCGCGCGTAACGGCGAGAGTACGTTCCAACCGCACCTGCTCGGCCTCGACTTCCGTCGGCTTTATCGCACGGTGCTCGACGGTCAGGTCGCGCGGCGCCACGAGGAAAGCTTTCCCTACCGCCACGCCCCGACTTGCCGATATGCCCGCAAATTCCCTCATATATATTTAGGCGGCGGTCCCGTCTTCCAGAAACGCCGATAGCTGTTCGCAGGCCTTCGCCCCGTCCTTGCCCTCGGCCTCGAGGTAAACGGTCTCCCCCCGCGCGACGGCCAACATCATAACGCCCATGATGGATTTCGCATTAACCCGCTCGCCGTTCTTCTCCAAGATTACGTCGGCTTCGAACTTGCGCGCGAGCTTCACGAAAGACGCCGCCGGCCGGGCGTGTAAACCGAGTTTATGTTTGACTACGACCTCTTTTCTAATCGCGGCCATAAGTTTTCACAATATCAGTATTCCCAGACCGGCAGCAACCGCGGCGACGAGGTACCAACAAAGTCCCGAGCGGATGCCGATGCTTTGAAGGATAAAGGAAAAAGCTACCGCGGCCGCGGCGGCGAGGCTCCCCGTCAAGCCGAACGTCCCGCCGTGGCCGGCGCGCCATACTAAGGCCGCCGCAAATAAGCCCAACGTAAAAGCGGCCACGACCTTAACCGCGAGGGCGAATTGCGGAAGCCGCAACATCTTTAAATAGGTCGTTATGCGCGGCCCCAACCTGAGGCCGACGTCAAAAAGTCTTATCCTTGCCCAAAATTGAAAAATATTATATATAATTAGAGCCACTATCGCCCAGGCGAGCGCGTAACGCGGCAACGCGGCGTATAAAATTAGGGCGACCAGCGCCGCGGCGGGCATTAGGCCCGTCCAAAAGAGGTCGTCCCCTATGGCGCCGAGAGCGCCCATCATCGCCCTCTTAATGTTACCTACGTCCGCGTCCGATTTACGGCCGTCGCGTAGTTCGACGTTCGCCACGACGCCCAGAATGCAGTTCGCGAAATAAGGTTGCGTATTGAAGAATGAAAGGTGCCGAATAACGGCCCTACGCCGGGCCTCGGGCTCGGGGTATTTCTTCTTAATAACGGGCCACAGCGCGAAGAGGAAACCGAAGGACAACATCCGTTCGAAGTTATTCGTCGCCTGGATGAATAACGAACGGACGACCATCTCGGCGCGCGTGCGCCGTGAAATCAAAACCTCACCCTTCTGGCGCGTTCCCGTCATAGGATTATCGAAATTAAGTAGAATACGGCCGCGGCGCTCGCGGCGCCGGCGCCGAAAGCCAGAACGTTACGACGCTTCCAATACGCCTTGAGCGCGGCGGCCACGCCCACCGCGGGCGATAGCGCGAATACTAGCTCAAAGCCCCGGTCCCACGCGGGGGTCAGCTTTTTTAGCGCTAAGGCTATTATTATCGAGCCGACGAAGACGGCCGCCAACAAGAGGAAAAAATCCTTGAGAAAAAAACGAGCGACGCCCTTAGCGACCGCGCCGCCGAGGGCAAAGGGCCGTTCGTCCAATAGGTCGTTTTCTCCCCGGTGTAGAATACCCACGTTCCAACTTTTAACCCAAATATCCAGCCTGCCCGCCAATACCCCTACGGGGATGGCGAGGGCCGCGGCGGCAACCGCGCGCGAGGCCAACGGCGCACCGGCCGGCACGGCTAAGCCGACGACGGCAATAGCCGTTATGGGCGCACTTGCCGGAACGTACGCGCCGACGGGGATCTGGCCTACCCATAAAAGCTGGAACGTCAACGCCGCCCAAATCCCCAGCAACGGTTCGCCGACGACGTACCCGAGCAAAACCGCGCCTACCGCCGGCTGAGCCAACATAAATTGACCTACCGCGATGTCATCCAGACCCAGCAAAGCGCCGACGAAGGCGACGCAAACCGCCCGTTCTACGCAGGCCACGATTATTTGCACGTCCAACACGTCGTCAATCCAACGTTATCGCGAACCGTCCCTCAAAACGGCCCTCGCCGGCGGGCAAGTTACGCCAGAAAAAGAAAGACGAACCTTGGTAAACTCTCTCGAACCCCCTTTCAGAACAGCTGACGGTATGGCTATGAACGCGCGCTATAACGTCGGCGAAGTTCCCGACCGGTTGGTGGTCATGAACGGCGAAAGCGAATACGAGTTTTCTATCCAATCGTCTCGGTTCTTTTTTGGGCGCCGGTATAAATTTAAAGGTCGCGGGGCAGTTTCGGTATGATCCGTACGGGCCGGGCTTGCGGCACCATTTGGAAGTAGACCTCGACGCCGCGCGCCGCGAGGTCGTTAAGAGCTTCGCAATCTCCTCTGTCGACCGACACGCCTTCCATGATCTGCCTTTTCCCGGCGCTAAAATGCATTCCCCCGATGTTCAACTTGCCTATTTCAACGTTCATCTTAACCAGCTCGAGGGCGTCGGCCGGCGTTTCGAAGAGTACGATGGCGGCGCGTTTGTTGAACGCGTCCACGTTCAACTTGCCCGCGGCTTCCGCCAAGCGCAACACCTCTACCTTGACGTCCGCGGGCGCGCCCATCTCCATCATGGTCTTGGCGAATTCGTCATTTGCTACCCGTCCGCTACACACGAGGATTGCGTCCGCCTTGAGGTAGCGGCCCCAACCCACGACGACCTGGCCGTGGATTAAACGGTCGTCCACCCTGTAGAGCAAGACGCCCATATTCGACGGACGCGGTAGTTCGCTTAGCGGAGTTTTTCCGCCATAACGGCCCGAACGTCCACGATGGATTTCCGCCCGGCTTCGACGATCTTATTGACCAGGGCTTCCAAAGGACGAAGGTCGCGGTCGATGGCCGCTTCCAGAACCATGGGGAGGTTGACGCCCGTAATGACGGCGGCCTGGTTGGCTTCCTTTTCGCTCACCATCCGCGCCGCCACGTTCGAACACGAGCCGCCAAACATGTCCACCAATATGAGGACCTGCTCGGCGCCGCCCTCCTCGAGCCCACGCCAGGCCTTTTTGATCTCCCGCTCCAAATCGTCAAGCCCCTGGTCGCCGCGCAGGCCAACGGCCCGGAGTAAGGGAACGCGCCCCATGATCATAGCGACCGAGTTTATCAACTCCTCCGCCATGGCGCCGTGGCCCACTACCATTATCCCGATCATAACTTACCTTTTTTACTTGCGGAATAGTTCATCTCAATCAGGGCGCGTAATTTTTCGTCAAAGGTGCGGGCCGAGTCGAAGCCGTAGCGTTTCAATAAATAATCCAGCGCCGCGACCTCGATAAGGGAAGATACGTTCTTACCCGGGACTACGGGGATGACGATGAAAGGGGCCTCGACCCCCAGGATGTTTACGACCTGTCTATCGAGGCCCGTGCGATCATATTCCCGGTCCGGGTCGAGCAACTCGATTTTTACCACGAGCTCCACGTTCTTCGATTTACGGACCGCGCGGACGCCGAACAATTGTTTTACGTTCAGGACCCCCAACCCTCGGATCTCTATATGTTCGCGTATCGTCTCCCGCGTGTCGCCGACGAGCTCGCCGGTTATACGACGGCGGACGTAGACTACGTCGTCGGCCACGATGCGATGGCCCCGCACGACCAAGTCCAGCGCGCACTCGCTCTTCCCCACCGCCGCGGGGCCGAGGATGAGAACGCCTACGCCGTAAACGTCGAGCAGGTCTCCGTGGAAAGCCAGCCTGGGCGCGAACTTGTCGCGGAGGTAATCGGAGAGGATCGCTATTAGGTCCGTAGTGCGGCGCCGCGAAAGGGCCACGGGTATCCCGCGGTTGCGCGCCGCGACTTTTAACGCCGGCGGCGGCCTGCGGCCACGGGCGACGATAAAACAAGGCAGCCCTTCGCGAGAGGTAATCTTATTAAAGATCTCGGAACGCCGTTGTTCCGTCAGGCTGGACAAATAGGAGAGTTCCGTCATCCCGAGGACCTGTATCTGGCGGTGCGAAAAACGGTCGAAGTAGCCGGCGAGCGCAAGGGCGGGCCGGTTTATCTCCGTACCGCGCACGCGGCGGTCGAAACCCCCGTTGTCCTCTACCGCGGACAACTTCAGCGGTCCGTGCATCTCGGCCAACATCTCGCCGACCGTTACGCCGACGGGCGGCTTGGTGCCGCCCAAAGATAGCTCGTCGACGTTGACGGCCCTTCCGCCGCGCTTCGCCATCGACGGCTTAGACCTCTTCCTCCTTTATGACCGCCAGGACTTCGTCAGGCGTTTTTGCCTCCAGGAGGCTTTTTCGGACCTGTTCCTTCTTGAGAAAACGGGAGAGCTTGGCCAAAGCCCGTAAGTGTTCGCTGTCGGTAGGGGCGCAAAGCAGAAAGAATAGTTGCACCGGCTTTTCGTCGAGGGCCTCGAAGTCGATCCCTTTAACCGCACGGCCGAACACGGCCACCAACTCTTTGACGATATCCGGGTGGCCCTGGCGCGGATGCGGAATCGCGGCGCCGTTTTCGAAGCCGGTGCTGCACAAGTTTTCCCGCTCGCGCACGGCCTTGAGGATCGCCAGCTCGTCCGTTATCTTGCCGGTCTCGGCCGCGAGCGAGACGAGCTCGCGGAGGACCCCTTCTTTATCTTGGGCCGTAAGGTCCATTTTAATTCCCTTAGGGTCGACGAATTCCGAAATCTTTACCACACGATCACCTCGCATTTGTTTTACCCGGGAGCCAACCCGAGACGGACTGGAGCCACGACTTAAGGCTCGATAAGGCCGATGTGGCCGTCTCGCCTGTGGTAGATGACGTTTATCTCGTCCGTCTCGGCGTTCTTGAAAACCAAAAAATCCTGATTCATCAAATCCATCTCCATGACCGCTTCCTCGAGAGCCATGGGCTTGACGGGTATTCTGTCGACGCTCACCACCACGCGGCTGTCGCGGTCGCGCGCCATGGCGCGGTGGTCGTAGACCGTCATCATGGCTTCGCGGATTTTTTCCGGGCGGGCGACCCGGCGGCTCTGGATCCGGCTACGATATTTACCGATTTGTTTTTCAATCTTGTTACAGGCCATATCTATCGAAGAATACATATCCGCCGTATTGCCTTCGCCCCTTATCGTCAGGTGGTCGGCGGTAATGGTAATTTCCGCGATGTGGTGGTACCTCTCGATGCGCAACGTTACCAGGACGTCCTGGATGTCGCGCAGTTTTTTTGAAATTTTATTTACCTTTTTATCGATGTAAGTCTTCATGGCGTTGGTAACGTCAACGCGCTTCCCGGTGATCTGCAAACCCACGTCAGTTACCTCCGACTAAAAACCTATCGTTCCCCGCTCGAGCGACATTTAAAAGTACGGTTTCACGGTAGTGTATCATAGACGGGATAATTTTTTCAAGAAGCAGCGGATTCGTCCCTCGCGGTTTTCAGGCGGCCATAGATTTCCCCCGCTCTGTAGGAGGAGCGTACGAAGGGTGCGCACGCCGCGGCGGCAAAGCCGATCGCGTAGGCCGCGGCCTCGATTTCCTCAAAGGCCTGCGGTTCCCAGAAGCGGGCTACCGGCAGTTGCCGCGTGCTCGGCCTCAGGTATTGGCCTATCGCCACCGCCTTAACGCCGACCCGCCGTAAATCCTTAAAAACGGCGAACACTTCGCCTACTTCCTCGCCCAACCCGACCATCATAGCGGACTTCGTTATTGCGCCGCCCTCGGCCGCCCGGGCCAGCACGTCGAGAGAACGCCGGTAGTCCGCGCCCGGCCGGACCTCTTCGTACAAGCGAGGCACGGTCTCGACGTTATGGCCGAAGACCGCCAGAGGCGCTTTCGCCAGACGATCTACCGATGGGAGGGAACCGCCGAAGTCCGGGGCAAGGACTTCGACCTCTGCGTCGGGGAGAGTTTTCCGGACGGCTTCGACCGTCGCTACTAGGTGGCTCGCGCCGCCGTCGGCGAGGTCGTCGCGCGTGGTCGAGGTGAGGACGACGTAGTCTAAGCCGAGGTCCCGCGCGGCGCGGGCGACCTTTGCCGGTTCCGCCGCGTCGAGCGGCGCGGGCCCCGGCGATACCGAGCAAAATCGGCAGTCGCGCGAGCACCCCGGCCCCATTAACAAAAACGTGGCCGTCTTATCATCGCCCATACACCGGCCGCGGTTCGGGCACCGAGCCTCGTCGCAAACGGTGTTAAGGCCGGCCACCGCGTGTCGCGCCGGGCCGCGGCCGACTCTCTCCGTTACCGGCCGCCGGAGCCAGACGGGGGCGCGTTCGCTTTCGTGGTTTCGCATTCTAGGGCCGGTGCGTCGCCAGGCCCCGCCAATCCTCTAAAGCCTCGGCCACCAACTCGCTATAGGTCGGGTGGATGGCTATGAACTTGTCCATATCGGCGACCGTCGCGTCGCACGCCGCCGCCGCCGCGGCGACTTGGACGATTTCCGCGGCCTCGTGGCCGACGGCGTGGGCGCCCAGTATCCTTCCGTCGTCTTCGGCCGCAAGTATTTTGAAGAAGCCGTTTACTAAGCCGTCCGCGCGGGGTCTCCCGAGGGAGCGGTAGTCGGCGCGGCCCTCCCGAGCCGCGATGCCGCGTTCCCGGGCTTCCTCCGCGCTTAAGCCCGCCCCCGCGGCCCCCGGCTCCGAGAAAACGGCCCAGGGTATGTGGTCGTAATCCATTTCCTCGTGCCCCCCCAAAATGTTCTCGAGCGCGACCAGGCCCTGGCGGGTCGCGACGTGCGCCAACATAGGACCAGCTCCCGCGGCGTCGCCCGCGGCCCAAACCCCCTCCGCCGTCGTCGCCATAGTCGCCCCAACTTTTATGCGCCACCGTTCGGTCTCGACGCCTAAGGCCGCGAGGTCGTCCTCGTCGACGTTTGCCTGCCGGCCTACGGCTATCAGCGCGCGCTCGGCCTCGAGGGCCCGCCCGCCCGAAAGGTGAGCTACGACGCCGCCCTTGCGTCGCTCCAACTTCTCCACCCTATCGCCCACCGATATCTTGACGCCGGTCCGTTTCATCAAGGCGGCAAGCCTGCGCGCGACGTCGGCGTCGAGGCCGGGGAGGACCTGCGGCATCATCTCGAGCACGGTTACCTCCACGCCGCGGCGGTTACATATAGTCGCCCACTCCAGCCCTATGGCGCCGCCTCCCACGACCAGGATGCTCTTGAAGGCCAACGGCGAGTCGACCAGGTCGTCGCTTTCGAGAACGAGCTCGTGGTCTATGTGGAAAGCCGGGGGGCACGACGTAACGGAACCCGGCGCGTAAAGTATTCCCTTTCGCGCCCTCAGGGTCGAAGTACCGTTACCTTCGATACCTACTTCGCCGTCGCCGCCGAGGCGGCCGTGCCCCCGGACCAGTTCGACGCCGCGTTTGGTGAATAAAAATTCGATGCCGCCCACGAGGCCGTCGACCAGTTTATCCTTGTCCGCGACGACTTCGGGCCAGGGGCGCGGGTCCGCGACGGCGCTCCGGCGGCAATAAAATTTCGTCGGGATACAACCGACGTTGAGGCAGGTCCCGCCGACGCGCCTCTCCTCCACCACGGCGACGCTCGCCCCGCGGCGGGCGGCCCGGATCGCCGCGGGATATCCCGCCGGCCCGCCGCCTACGATAACGACGTCAAATTCTCTTTTTTCTGTCATGTTTACTCGGGAGTTTCAGTTCTTTGCGGTATTTCGCGACCGTTCGGCGCGCGACGCGTACGCCCCGGCCCGCGAGCGCCGCGGCGAGCTCCTCGTCCGACAACGGCGCGCTTTTATCCTCCACGTCGATAATGTCTTGAAGCAGGGATTTGACGTATTCCACCGACACCGGGCCTTCGCTCGCGTCAACCTTCCCCGCGAAGAAATACTTCAGCGGGAAAACGCCCGGCGGCGTATCCGCGGTCTTGCTCGCGACGGCGCGCGAGACCGTCGACACGTGGAAACCTACCTGGTCCGCCACCTCCTCCATCGTCAGCGGTTTAAGGCCGGGTTCGCCGACGGTAAGGAAATCGCGCTGGCGTTCGAATATGGCCGCGGCAATTTTCTCGAGGGTCCGGCGCCGCTGGTGGATGGCGCGTATGAACGACGCCGCCGCGGTTAGCCGGTATTTCAAGAAACGGACCGCCTCTACGTCCAAACCGTCGTCGGTCGCGAGCAAATCCCGATAACCGGGGCTAATGTATAGGCGCCCTATGCGGTCGTCGAGAAGGGTTATTTCCACGTCGCCGTCTACCAATTCGACGCGAATGTCGGGGAGTAAAACCGGGTTTATTTCGCCCCCGAATGCTCGCCCGGGCCGCGGCTCGAGGCTTTTTATATACTCCACCGCGGCCTCGAGTTCCTCGAGCGATACCTCCAAGCTCCGCGCCAACTCGGCGGGCGATTTATTTACGAACGCCTCCAAATGCTTGTCGATGATTACCCCCGCCAACGCCGGCGCCTCGTCGCCCGCCTCCCGCCACTGTAAACTTAGAGCTTCTCTCAAATCACGCGCACCTGCTCCCGGCGGCTCGAGCCGTTGGACGATTTCGATTAAAACGCGCTCAAGTTCGTCCTCTTCCGTTCCAACCTCCTCGGCGAGCGTCGCGAGCGGTAGTCTGAGGTAACCGTCCCGGTCGAGCGCCGAAACGATGCACGTCGAGAGCTCGAAGTCGCGGCCGTCCACCCCCGAGACTTCCAACTGGCGGCTTAGATATTCACCCAAAGTGGCGGGCGGCCCCGGCGCGGCCGCGAGCTGGTCGAACTCTTCGCCGCCTTCCGTAAAATAGCCCCCTCGCGACGCGGTTTCGAAATAGTCTTGCCAGTCGATATTTTCGAGCCGGGCCGCGGACGAAGATACGTCCTCTCTTAAGGTGAGCGGCCCGGGCTCCCACTCCAACAGCGGATTGACCTCCAATTCTTCCTCGATCGCGGCCTCGAGATCCAGGTTGTTCAGCGTCAGAAGCCGGAGCGACTGCTGGAGCCGCTGCGATATGATTTGACGTTGTTCTAGTCGCTGGCTTAGTCTCATACCGTTGGCTCTACGCCGGGGGCGGTTACATACGGAACCTCTCGCCCAGATAGATCTTTCGCGCTTCCGGGTCGTTGATCAACTTTTCGCCGTCGCCCGATATCAGGATTTGACCCTCGAACATTATGTAGGCGCGGTGGGTTATCTCGAGCGTCTCGCGCACATTATGGTCGGTTATGAGGATGCCCAGACCCGCTTGCTGAAGTTGTAACACGATATTTTGGATATCCTCCACCGCCAGCGGGTCGATTCCCGCGAACGGTTCGTCCAGGAGAAGATAGAGCGGCTCCGAGGCGAGGGCGCGCGCGATCTCGACGCGTCGGCGTTCCCCGCCCGACAAAGTGTACGCTTTCGCTCTCAGCAAATGTTCGACGCCCATTACCTCGAGCAGCTCGAGCGCGCGGCGCCGGCGGTCGCGCGAGCTCACGTTCATAACTTCGAGTATGGCGAGGATGTTTTCCTCGACGGTTAGTTTTCTGAAAATAGAAGCTTCCTGGGATAAATAGCCCACACCCTTCCGGGCACGTTTGTACATCGGCAGCTTAGTCAACTCCTCAGGGCCCAGAAAAATCTTCCCCCCGGTCGGCTTGACGAGTCCAACGATCATATAGAACGTCGTAGTTTTACCGGCGCCGTTCGGGCCCAAAAGGCCCACTATCTCGCCCGGCTCGACCTCGATGGAAACGTCGTCCACTACCCGCCGCCCGGAATAGACCTTTACCAATTCCTCGGTCCTCAGGACGGCGGTGCCTTTTTTCGCCTGCGCCGCCCTCGACGGCGAGATGATCTTCTTAATCGCCTCTTGTGGGGCAACCCTAGCCACTCGAAACCTCGCGTTCCTCGGCGGCAGGCGTCTCTTCCGTGAAGTACGAGCCGTGCGCGTGGCCGAAGACGACGATGCGCCGTACCTCCCGCTCGGAGACGAAGACGGAGATACGGTCGCCGGCGGTCTGCGTCACGCCGCTCCGCCCCTCCGTTTTCGCCGGCCGATAAATACCTTCCGCGTTACCCTCTACTAAGATTTTTTTAACCTCGCCGTCGTTCATTACTATCCGGATGCGGTCGCCCGCGGTGTCGATTTGCTCGCCCGTCTCCCGGCCTAAGTCGTCGAAGGGCCAATAATGTCCCTCCGCGTCGCCGGTGACGTCCACTTGCTCGAGCACGCCGTCCGCGAATAGCCCTTCTATAACCGTGCCCGCGGCCTCCACCCGCCCGGAAGGCGCCTCCTTCTCCTCTTCCTCGCTCGCGGCGCCGCCACCCGGCGTGGCGGCGACGTCGACGCCCGCCTCCTCTTTATCATCCGCCATGCCTACCATTGTACGTTCGCCGGTCCCCTCGTCGGCGAGCTCTTCTTCTATTCGAGCCGGCGGACCCTCGGAAGCGGCGGCGCTCGCCTCAGCCGGCGCCCCTTGTTCGCCGGTTTCTTCCTCTTCGGCCTTCTCCTCGGGCCGCGAGAAATACAAAACGCGTGCCGACCCCTCTACGAGAGTTCGCCGCAGCTTTTCGCCCTCGAGGTACAGCGTGATTAAATCGCCGGCAAGGCGGCTTTCCTCCTGGCGCACCACGGGCTTACCGCTCAGCTCGACTCTTTCTTCTTTACCGAAATATTTTAACTTCTGGCCGTAACCGTCCACGTCCTCGGAGACGATTTTAACGTTGCCCGCCGCTTCGCCGTACTCTTTGTCGGTCCACATCCGCATGATATCGGAAGTAATTACGATCGGCCTGTCTTTTTCTAATACCAAACGCGGGCTCTTGGTCGCTACGGCGAGCTTGTCCTCGCGGTGATATTCGGCGTATCCCGCCGTCAGTGTATACTCTTGAACCGGGTCTCTCACCTTCACGTTTCCCAACAGCGTGGCCAGCCGCTGCGCTTCGTACGAGTAGGCCTCGTCGCAAGTTATCGTCGTTTCCCCGTGTACGATGACGACGTTCCCTATGCCGTGTAATACCTGGTCGCCGGCCGCGTAAAAACCCTCCGTTACGTCCGCTTCGACGTGATAAGGTATTTCTTCTTTCTTCTCTTTCTCAGCCGTGCCCCGAGGCGCGTTTTTCTCCTCCGACTTTTTCCCTTTCTCGCCGCCGGCCTCTTCGCCGGCCCTCGCCAGGTAAACCGAATGTGACCGTCCGTCCGCCCCGCCGGCGCAGGCCAAGGGCCCGTCCTCGAAATACGCGTCTTCCCCACCTTGCACGAACGAGCCGGGTACCGTGGCAAAAGTTGCGCCGCAAGGTATTAATAATATACTTAAATAAATATTACCTTTTGCCTTCATATTATAGGGCTTGCGAGTTAAATGTTTTGGGCGCACATAGTTTTCGGCCAACTATATCAAGGGTAACCGGGGCCCCGGCGCCGCGGCGTTATGGCGCGAATCACGAACTGGCCGTCGTCGTATATGACGGTAGTATAGCCGTCAAGGTAAACCCCCCAGAGAGCCCGCGTCGCGGGGTCGTAGTGGCTCCAGAAGTAATTTTCAGCGAAGCGGCCGGTGAAAACGTGCGTCGCGCCCAGGCCCTCGACGTAATCCGCTACCTCGGAGGCGCTTTTCAATTTTGCTACGTTCGTTAGCGTTTCCGACGCCTCGAAGAACGAATCGTATATAGCGGGCCTTTCCAAGTATAGCAAATGGTCGTTAAAAATCATCAAAATAACGGCGTCTTCGGGCAGATTATCGTTCACGAACTTGTCAGCGGGGTACACCGGCGCCACCCGGGACAGGTACTCGTCCGCGTCGCGTGTTAGTATGTACCTTATCGCGTCGACGGCGGAATAGCAACAGAGTACAGTATTGACGGCATAACCGAAGGCTACGACGGCCGCAATCAACACGATGGAGGCCGCAGTTCGCAGCGTTCCTCTAAGCCGTGCCGCGGCATATGCGAAAACCCCCGCGGCCGTAATCGCGAGCATCGCCAGCGCGGCGCTCAGGAACCGCAACTGCTGTGAAGCTAAAAATGCCCAAGCGCCGAAATAAAATACCGTATATAGCAAAATGCGCCGCCGCCGGAACCATAAAACAGACAGCAAGAGCGTAGCGATGCTGAACGGTAAAATTATGCCGTCGAACTTTGGGTAACCCTGGTCGGCCTGGACCGAAACGCGGTAAGGGAGCAGGAGATAGTCGAGCGGCGCCCGGCCCATCCCTATCTCCTTCTGCCATTTGTCGAGGTGTTCGGCCATCACGGGCGTTATGCCGCGCCCGCCGAAGACGCCGTAAAAAGTGGGGAAAAACGGGTTGCCCCTCTCGACGTACGCTTTTGCGAGCCAAGGCAACACCATGACGAACGCCACGACGAAGAAGACGGCCAGGCGCCGTACGGTGACGCGACGGCGGTAGAGGTCGAACGCGACGACGGGCGCGAGGCCTATTAACGCGTATATGCCCGTATACTTTACGCCGAGCGCGGCTCCGAGGAGGAAGCCCGCCAGCGCCGCGTCGCCCCTGTTTCTTAGGCCGCGTAAATAAACTAAAAGCGACATCAGCGCAAACGCGCCCAGTATCATGTCTACGTAGGCGGAGGTAAAATAGGCCAAAAAAGTGGGGTTAACGAAGACGAACGCCGCGGCCGCGGTCGCCCAAAGGTTGTCCAAATAGCGGCGAGCCAAACGCCAGGTCGCCACCACCATAAGGGCATTAACGAGCGGCGGAACCGCCGCGGCGCAGCCGACGCCGTCCCAGAGGTAAGCCCACGTGAACATCATCTCCGCGCCCAACGGCATCGACGCGTACGCCAGACGCGGCAAGTAGACGAAGCCGTGGGCTTCGGCGTAGACCTTCGGTACGTAGATGTGATAGACCAACGAGTCCCATTCGAAAGGGGGGAGGCCGACGCGCACGATTACCACCGCCGCCAACGGCAACAAAACGGCGGCGACGAGCGCGGGCCCGGGCGTCAGCGAGGAGAGGCGCGCGCGGAAAAAGCCGTCCGCCTCTCTGCCGTACCGCCATAGGAGCGGGGCCGACAAGCCGAGTATAACCAGAACGACGGCTCGAATGACCCAGGGAAACAAGAGGTGCGCCGCGCCGAGGGTGAAGGCGGCCAGGCCGAAGGTGATAAACCCTAGGGCGAGTTCTATTTCCCAGTACGAGTCCCGCTGGCGGAAGACGACCCGCGAGGCGAGGCGCCCCGTAAAATACGCGGCCCACGCGAGCGCGGCGAAGAGGAATACGTGCACAGCTTCGTTTGCGTAAGTCGCGAGCGCGCCGCGGTAACCCGCGTGATAATAGAAAAACGCAACCAGCGAAGCCGCGGTAATAGCGCCTACTACAATTATTACGACGATAGCCTTTAACTTAGCCACGGCCGCGCGTCACCTCAGTCGGAAGTCGCACGTACGTTTTTTGTAACACCAAACCCAAGAATTATACAGCCCGCCTTAGCCAATATCAAGCGTAATAGGCTGAGGTTAAAATAACTTAGGCTGTTGATGAGAGAAGGGCTTGGCGTCAGGGGGGCCCGCCGGCGCGGGGCGTCAACGTAACACGTCCAGGACCGTCGGCCGCGGCGCCGGCCTCTCGCCTACCTCGACCGCGGCCCGGGCGTAGCGGAGGGCTTCGGCCAGGCGGCCTTCGTCGTCGTAGTGGAGGGTCATAAGGACGTCGCCCGGCGCTACCGCGTCGCCCGTTTTTTTGTGTAACACAACTCCTGCCGCCGGGTCGACTTCGTCTTCTTTAGTCGCCCGGCCGGCCCCCAGCGCGTTCGCGGCGCGCGCGACGGCGAACGCGTCCAAAAGCGAGACGTATCCCCCATCCTCCGCGGATACGTCGGCCGACTTCGCGGCGCGAGGGAGCCGCTCCCGCCACTCGGGCGGCGCCCCTTGCGCCCGCGCCATCTCGTCGAATTTCGCGAACGCGTCCCCCGCCTCGAGCGCCCGGGCCAGAAGCGTCCGCGCCTCCTCCGGCCCGGCGACGCCCGCGGAAACGAGCATCTCGGCCGCGACCGCCTCCGAAACCTCAAGCAGGTCGCGCGGGCCTTCCCCCCGGAGCGTAGCGGCCGCTTCCGCGACTTCGAGCGCGTTGCCGACGGCGCGGCCGAGCGGTTGGTCCATCGCCGTCAGGACCGCGACGGCGCGGCGCCCCCCGGCCGTGGGC
>CAZWAM010000002.1:0-2503 GCA_964631855.1 uncultured bacterium
ACGTACCTCCTTCCCGGGCGGCGGTGTAGTAATAAACGCCGTCCCAACAACACCCCTGGTAACCGACCGCACTGAATGAGGTGACGGTGGAACCGGTCGTTTTGTCAACGACCCAAATTCCCGACGGGCCGAACAACGTGAGGTAACCCTCGCCGAGATGAGCGGAGTCAGCCGACCAAGGCGCATAGCCGACATTTATCTGGACTTCCCGCACGCGGCCGCCTCCGGGGTCGCAGACTATAATATAATCGTCGTAGTGCATAATGTCGTAATCGACGTAATACGCGTATTTCGTGTCCCGGGCCATGCCGAAGAACCCTTTGTACATAGACGACTTACCGGCGCGGAAGGAACTGATGACAGACCCCACCTCGGCGTAACCGATCGTCGCCGCGCATATTAATAATGACAATATGGTCTTTTTCACGACGCCACCTCCATCGCCGACTTAGACGCTGCTCGCCGCAACGCGTACGTTTCACTCGGAAGGCTTTCTACTCTTTTATTATATAAAAAAAACTCGGGCCTGTCAAACAAAGCTCGCCCTGCTCGATCGCCTTTTTTATATTTCAGGTTTCCCTTCCCCATTCCTCCTTTTTTATAATTTTTAAATGAAACCGTACCGCGTCGGCTAAGTCGGAGCGGGTAGGCCCGGCGCCGCCGCGGCCAAGCAAACGACGGCTTCGACGCCGGCCTTACGCAAAACCAGGCCGCACTCGTCTACGGTCGCCCCCGTCGTAATGACGTCGTCTATTAGCAGGACCCGTCTTCCGTAAAAACCCTCGCGCGCGGCGAAGGCGCCCCGTACGTTTGTGAGCCGTTCCTCGCCCTTAAGTTCGACCTGCGGCCGCGTATGTCTCGTACGGGCGAGGCTGCGGCCACATAGTTCAACGCCAACGGAAACGGCTACCCGCCGGCCAACTTCTTCGGCCTGGTTGAACCGGCGCTCGCGTCGCCGTAGCGGATGCAGCGGCACCGGCACCACAGTATCCAAATGATAAGTCTTTTTCAGTTCCGCGGCAAGAGGCGCAAGGCTCGCGGCAAGCAGCGGCGCCATCTTCTTTTTACCGGCGAACTTCAGCAGCCGGATCGCGGCGCCCGCCGGGCCGTCGTACGGCAGCCGGGCGAATCGGGGTACCTCGCCGTCGCCCAGCAAGCATGCCTCGCGCCAGCCGGTCGGGAGCGGCGCTACGATTTTATTACGACAAGCGGCACACAAAAGCCGGGCGCGGCCGTCGAGCTCGACGCCGCACGCCCGGCACAACGACGGGAATACAAACGACTCGAGGCCGCCCGCCAAATCCCGTATGAATTTTATAGCGGCGCCAGGCCGGATTTCGCCCTCCCGCGGTTATTTATTGGAGAGATAAGCGTCGATGCCCCGCGCCGCGCGTTTACCCGCGCCCATAGCAGAAATGACGGTCGCGCCCCCGGTCACGATGTCGCCGCCCGCGAAAACGCCCGGCACGCTCGTCATGCCGGTCTCCTCGTCGGCCTTAATAGTTCCCCACTTCGTCAGCTCGAGCTCGGGCGTCGTCTCCGGGATGATGGGGTTGGGATACGTGCCCACCGCGACCACTACCATGTCGCACTCGACTTCGTATTGGGAACCTTCGCAACGTACGGGGCGGCGACGGCCGCTATCGTCAGGCTCGCCGAGCTCCATCCGGCAAAGCTCCATCCCGCGAACCCAACCGTCGTCGGTCCCGAGGACGCGGTCCGGCGCCACGAGAAAATTAAACTCGACGCCCTCCTCGCGGGCGTGGTGGATTTCCTCGATACGCGCCGGCATCTCCTTCTCGCTCCGGCGGTAGTAAATCGTCGCCGTTTCCGCGCCCATCCGCAGCGCCGTGCGAACGGAATCCATCGCCGTGTTGCCGCCGCCGATAACGGCCACGTTCTTGCCGGCCCATATCGGCGTATCGTATTCCGGGAATTCGTACGCCCGCATCAGGTTTATACGCGTAAGCCACTCATTCGCGGAATATACGCCGATGAAATTCTCGCCGGGGACCTTCATCCAACGGGGCAAGCCCGCGCCCGTACCGATGAAGGCCGCTCCGAAGTTGAGCTCGTCGAACAATTCCTTAATTGTGAATATTTTACCAATAACCATATTACACTCTACTTTAACGCCCAAGCCCTTTACGTACTCTACTTCCTGGTCGAGAATGGCCTTGGGAAGACGGAACTCGGGGATGCCGTAGCGGAGGACGCCGCCGGTGTCGTGGAACGCCTCGTACAGCGTGACGTCGTAACCCATACGCGCGAGGTCACCCGCGGCCGTAAGGCCCGCCGGCCCCGCACCCACGACGGCCACCTTTTCATTTTTCGCGGGCGCGATCTCCGTCGCCGGCGCGATATTGTGTTCGTAGTCGTAATCGGCGATGAAACGCTCGAGGCGGCCCACGGCGACGGGCTCGAATTTCTTGGCGAGGACGCATACCTTTTCGCACTGGTCTTCCTGGGGACATACGCGGCCACACACCGCGGGCAAGTTGTT
>CAZWAM010000002.1:2603-17997 GCA_964631855.1 uncultured bacterium
CGGCCCTCCTCGAGCAGCAACTTCAGCTGGTCCGTGACGAAGCCGTGGAGGCCGTAAGAACCGTCGTCCGTCGTGACGAAGAGCTCGTCGCTCTGGGCCCGCATCTCATCCTCGAGAATGACGAGGTCCTTGCGGCGGGCGCCGATGATCGAAACGACGTAATTGCCCCCGGCCTTGAGCGCGCGGACTTTGGGGTAGATGGGCGCGATGCCGAGGCCACCGCCCAGGCAGGCGATGGTCCCTATTTTTCCGAGGTCCAAATGACGACCCAAGGGCCCGACGAAGTCGCGTATCTCGTCGCCCTCCCGGAACGTCGCCAGGTGATACGTGGTCTTCCCCACTTTTTGGAATATGATGGTAACGGTGCCGGCGTCGCGGTCGAAATCCGCTATCGTGAGGGGGATTCTCTCGCCCCGCTCGTTCAGCCGGAGTATTATGAATTGGCCCGGTTCGCACTTCCGGGCGACGTGCGGCGCCGCGACCACCATTCGTACCGACTCCGCCGTTATGTCGTCGCGGCCGAGAATCTTAAAACCCATAAGGAACCTCTACTCCTTGAATGAACGGTTTATCCCACAGTTTATCAAACCCGAGCCTTTTGCCTCTCGAACAACGCTCGGTAAAATTCGTATCCGTACGACGCCGACGAAATTATTATCGCCGCGAAAACCAACCACAACAATAGCGTCGTAAGCCACCACGCCCCGGCCAGCACGACTACGACGCCGTAACAAAACATAAGCGAGGCCGCGGCCTTACCCCAAAAATTCGCCTGTACGACGACGTGCTTACGGGAGATTACGAGCCACGCGGAAACTATAATGGCGACGTCGCGTGCCACGGCCGCCGCAAAAATCCAAAACGGGACGCCGTATTTCAACACTAAAATCAGGCCCACGCCGCCGATAGCGATCTTGTCGACGACCGGGTCGAGCTTTTTACCGAAATCAGTTATCTGTCCCAAGGCCCGGGCGGCCAAACCGTCTAAGACGTCGGTCAGGGCCGCCGCGGCTAAAAAGCCGACCGCGACGCCGGTATATTCTCCAAGCCAAAGGAAATACGCGCCTACTGCAGCCAGCGGCAGACGCAAGAGCGTAAGCGCGTTAGCCAAGTTCGAACGTGATGCGGCCAAGTCTATCAATCTCCGAAGACGACGGCAATCTCGCTCGCGGCGGAAGCCGCACCGTCGGAACCGTGGACCGCGTTGCGTCCGATAGACTCGCCGTATTTTCGGCGCATCGTCCCCGGGGCGGCTTGCGCCGGGTCCGTCGCACCCATGATCTCGCGTACGCGCGCGATCGCCTTCTCGCCCGCGAGGACCATAGCGACGACCGGCCCGGAAGTAATAAATTCTATTAAACTCTCGAAGAAAGCCTTGCCGCGGTGTACGTCGTAGAAGGCTTCCGCCTTCGCGCGGTCGAACCGCTGCAGCTCGAGCCGTTCGATGATGAAACCCTCGCGCTCGACGAGAGCGATAATCTCGCCGACAAGGCCGCGCGCCACCGCGTCGGGTTTAACCATAAAGAGCGTTTTCTCCACGCTTAGCCGTACCTATACGATATCGTAATCCGCCTCGGCCTTCTCGCGCGCCTTCGCCGCGTCCCGCGCCGCCTTGAAACCGGCCTCCAGCGCCTTAAGGTTTACCTCGAGCGCAGCTTGCGGGATACGCTGCTCAAGCGCGCGGGCCGCCGCTTTTTTGGATACGACGCCCTTGAGCTCAATCAAAGCTCCCAGCGCCACGACGTTTGCCACGATCTCGCGACCTAAATCCTCCCTGGCTATCCGCGTGAAGGGGACAAGATAGCAATCCGGGAACGTCACGGTCGTAACGTACGTGGCGTCGGCGATGAGCGTCCCGCCCTCCGCCAACGCGGACGAGTATCTATCGACCGAAAGCTGGTTCATGGCGACCAGGATGTCGAGATGGTCCGGCTTAGGGAATATGATGTCCTCGTCCGAGATTACGACGTCGGAACGGCTCGCGCCCCCGCGCGCCTCCGCGCCGTAACTTTGGGTCTGGATTACCTTCTTTTTGTCGTACACCGCCGCGGCGTCGGCGAGGATTAGGCCCGCGGTCAGCAACCCTTGCCCGCCGTAACCCGCGAATCTCACAACTACCATTACTTCCTCCCCGCGGCTAGGTCGGCGATTAACTTATCGTAAAGTTCCGTGAACTCGGGGTAATCGCGATCGGCCAGCACGCCGGTAATTAATTTCCCCTCGAGCTCCTCGGGTTTCATTTTTGGGGTGGCCTTCACGTTCACCGTGTTGTCGCGTTGCCAGTATAACATTTCCACGGGCGATTTAAATTTATTGAATCGGCCGTAGTACGTGGGACACTGCGAGATTACGTCGACGAAAGCGAAGCCCTTTTTGCGTATCGCCTGCCCCACCAACTTCTCCAGTTGCCGAGCGTAATAGACGGCGCCGCGAGCGACGAAAACGGCGCCCGCGCCGGCCGTTAAATCGCACAAGTCGAACGCGCGCTCGAAGTCGCCGTAGCGGGCCGTAGTCGCGACTTTGCCCTGGGGCGTCGTGGGCGACGCCTGGCCGCCCGTCATACCGTAGATGTTGTTGTTTATGCATACTACGGTAAGGTTGATGTTGCGGCGGCAGGCGTGAATGAGGTGGTTGCCGCCGATGGCCGCGACGTCGCCGTCGCCCGTGACCACTATAACCTCCAGCTCGGGCCTGGCCAGTTTTATGCCCGTCGCGAACGCTATGGGGCGGCCGTGGGTCGTGTGCAAGGTGTTGAAGTCGACGTAGATGGGCATCCGGGAACTGCATCCGATACCCGAGACCATCACGACGCCGTCGCGGTCGAGCTCACAATCCGCTATGGCCCGGATGATCGCGCCCATAATGGTGCCGATGCCGCACCCCGAACACCACAAGTGCGGGAATTTTTTCTTGTGCCGCAAGTATTCGTGCATCAGCTCCGAGGGATTGAGTTGCCGCGCTTTCTCCACTAGGCGCCACCTCCCGGCTGCGCGAGTTCGCCGATTACGTCCAAGATCTGGCGGGGCGTAATCGCTTCGCCGTCTACGCGGTTTATCGGTACCACCTGGGCCCGGTCGCATACCGCGCGCTCGAACTCCCGGACAAGCTGCCCGAGGTTTAGCTCCGGTACGATTATCGCCTTAGCCGTTTCCGCGACCCGCTGCACCAATTTAAAACAAAAGGGCCAAATAGTTTTCAAGTTTATGAACCCCACGCGGTAACCCCTTTGGCGAGCCTCGACGGTCGCCGCCTCCGCCGCGCGGGCGCATATGCCGTAGGCGCCTACTACCACCTCCGCGTCCGCGAGGTGGGTATGTTCCACGTGTATTATCTCGTGGCGGAACCGGTCCACTTTGCGCTTGACGTTGCGGATGGCGCGGTCGACTTCGGCGGGCACCGTGGTGGGGAAACCGGCGCGGTCGTGGGTCAGGCCCGTAACGTGGAAGCGAAAGCCCGTACCGAACGGCGCGAGCGGCGCGACGGCGGTCGTGGAATCGTCGTAGGGGTAATACCACTCGTACGGCACGTGGGGCCTCTCGCGGTCCACGACCTCGACCCCCTCGGGCAACGTAACGTCTTCGCGCATGTGGCCTACGACCGCGTCCGACAAAAGTATAACCGGCATCCGGAACCTCTCGGCGAGGTTGACCGCGCGTACGGTTAAGGTATAACAATCGACGACCGACGACGCGGCGAGTGCGATAGCCGGGTGGTCGCCGTGGCACCCCCAACGCGCTTGCATGACGTCGCCCTGAGACGGATGCGTGGGCAGGCCGGTGCTCGGGCCGCCGCGCATTACGTCGACGACGAGGCACGACACCTCCGTCATATAGGCGTAACCGAGATGTTCCTGCATCAACGAAAAGCCGGGGCCGCTCGTGGCCGTCATCGCCTTCGCGCCGGCGAGCGAGGCGCCGATGACCGCGGCCAACGAGCCCATCTCGTCCTCCATCTGCAGGAACTTCCCTCCCACCTTCGGCAGCTCTACCGACATTATCTCGGCAATCTCCGTTGAGGGCGTAATCGGGTAGCCCGCGAAAAACCGTACGCCCGCGTCCAACGCGCCCCGCGTTATCGCCTCGTTACCTTGCATTAAAACCATCTATAAAACTCACCCTCTCGCAGTAAGACGTAAGGGGATAGGTGACGCCCTATACCTGCTTATTTTTTGGCCCACTCCTCCTCCGTGCCTCGTCTATGGGCTTCCTTCAAATCCTCGTCGTGCAAGGGGTCCTCGTACCAACCGATCGCGAAGTCCGGGCACATAATCTCGCACGTGCCGCAATTTATACAATCTTGGACGCGCGCCACTATAGGCTTGCCGTCCGAGCCGGTATCGAAGACGTGCTTGGGGCAAAGCGCCACACAGATGCCACACGCTTTGCACCAGGCCTCGAAGTAACCGAGCCGTTTACCCTTAACGTTTATTATTTCCTTGACCGTCATTAAGTTGCATCTCCCTTACCATCGGGTCTAGATAAGCTTATCGAACAACTCCTGGTACGGAGCCGGTATGACCGCGGTCGCCACGAGGAGGCCGCGCTTCGCCGCCTCCGCGGCGCCGGAAGCCACGGCGGCGGCGACGGCCGCGGTCTCCCCCACCATCGTCGTGAAGCCTTTACCACCGATGCCGGTCCCCAATCTTATCTCGATGAGCGTAACCGGCGCCGCCTTCACCGCGGCGTCCGCGGCCAATAGCGACGACGCGAGCGAGAAAGTCTCGACGACGCCCAACGCGGCCTTCTCCGGCACGACTACGGTCCCGGCCGCGGCGGCCAATACCTGCTCGTGGACGTTGGGTATGACCAGATCGTCTACGTAATGGCCGCGGCCCATCTCTTTCGCGGCTTCCACCGCGGATTTGACCGCGGCCACCGCGCCCGCGACCAGGCCGATATACTTCCCGGAGCAGGAAGTCCGCGACGCGAGCAAGCGGACCTCCGCCTCCTTGACCATCGCGTCGACGGCCTCGATGCCGCGGGCGATGGAAGAAAATTCCACTAAGCCAATCGCCTCTTCCACCGACAACGGTTACTTCTCCTTTTGCCCCTCCCTCAACTTCTCCTTGTATTCTTTGGCGCGGTCAATCCACTCCTGCTGGTCCGGGTCGCCCGCGGCCGCCACGATAAACTTATCGTACGCCGCCACGGCCTCTTCTGTCTTCCCCATGTCCTCGTACGTGAGCGCCATATCGTAATAGCAATCCGTATAACCGGCGTCGAGCGAGAGCGCTTTCTCGTATTGCTTTAGAGCGTCCTTCAGTTTGCCCAACTTGCGAGACGCCTTACCCAAGTTGTAACGGACCACGGCGTCGTTCGGGTCGTTCTTCACCACTTCTTTGTACTCGTACGCGGCCTTATTATATTCTTCTCGCCGGAAATAGACATTCCCCAACTCGTTGTGGGCCTGGTAGAGTTCCGGCTTCAACGTGAGGGCTTCGCGAAGTGCGTCCTCCGCCTCGTCCAAACGGCCGAGCCGGAGCGCCATACGCCCGAAGCCGTACTGGGCATCCGGGTAGTTGTGGTAGACCTGAACCGCTTTACGGTAAGCTTGGCTCGCCGATACCCACGACCCATCTTTCTCGAACCCCACGCCCTCCAAATAGAAAGTGTAGGCTTCTTTGAACTTGGCGAGGTCTGCCGGGTCGATATCCGCTTTCTCGAGTTCGGGTTTTTCGTAGTCGGCCACCGCCACCGCAGCCGCGGCAAAGATTATCACCATCGTTTTCTTGATCACGGGAAACATCTCCTTAACCGCCGGCGCGTCACGCGACCTGCGTGCGGTCGATAACCACTTTCCCCTCGTCCGCGTACGCGACGCGGCCCGTTATGCTCGCGTAGACCGGTACCCCCATTTCGTTCCCCGGCGCGGGCCCCGCCACGCCCTGCCCCACGTCTACCGCGTCCCCCTCGCCCACCCGGACCTCCGCCGATGGCGCGTACGGCTGCGTTACGTCGATAATGACCCGCGGCGGTAAGTCGCCTAGGTCGCGGCGCGGAGCCGGCCGGTCGTACGCCGCCACGTCTATCCGCTTCTTCAAGCGCGCCGCCGGGACCTGGCGCCCGGGCCGGTCGGCGTGGGGCCGCCCCTCGCCCTCGGCCCTCGAAACCGCCCCGAGCCGCCCGCGGAGATAATCTTGCACGCGGCGCGGCGATATCGCCATAGGGCAGGCGTAAAGCTCGCACAAGCCGCAACCCGTGCACCCCGCGGCGTTCGCGAAAAACGACGGGTCCGCGCCTTCCCCTCCCCAAGTGAAGAAACGCCGCATGGAAAAGTGGGGCGTTACGTCGTAACCCAACAGGTACCGCGGGCAAAGCTCCGTACAATCCCGGCACTGCGTACAGGCGCTGCCCGCGATCGTACGGACGTGTTCCAGCGGGAGCCGGCTGTTCGTAATTACCCTGTGGCCCTTCGGCAAAACCAACACCAGGCCCGTCGTCAACTTGACGCCGTATTCTTCGGGGGCGACCTCCTCGCCCATCATCGGGCCGCCGTCGAAGACGACGTAGTCGGCGACCGTGGCTCCCCCCGCCTCCGCGATCAAGAAAGAAGCCGGCGTCCCGAGCGGCACCTCCGCGGTAAAAGGCCGCGCGACCGCGCCGCCGACGGTGACCCAGGTCGTACGCGCGCGCTCCCCCCGCGTCGCCCGCGCTACGTTCAGGACCGTTTCCGCGTTCGAAACGACCACGCCGACGTCCGGGGGGACGCCGTCCGCGGGCATGCGGCGCCCCGTTACCTCGTAAACGAGCACAGCCTCGTCGCCCGCGGGATAAACCTCAGCGACCGGGAAAACCTCGACGCCGCCGTACAACTTAGCCAACGCGCGCGCCCGGCTTTCCTTGACCGCCAGTATCACTTCGTTCGCGCCAAGCTCGGCCCGCAACGCCGCCGCGGCCACGACGACGTCGGCAGCCCTCGCCTCCAATACGGCCCCGTCCTTGTGAGCGAGGGGCTCGCACTCGGCGCCGTTAATAATAAAAATATCCACGTCGCACTTATATTTGACGTGGGCCGGGAAGCCGGCGCCGCCCGCGCCCAAAATACCCGCATCCCTTACGGCTTCCGCCAAGGCCATTTCCGTCCTACGCCGGCATATCCAGCGAATCGACCACGCCTATTACGGCCGCCGATACCGCGGCCGCGTCGTCACCCACCGCGAGCCGGGCCGCGCGTCCGAGCGCGACGATGACGCGGTCCCCCACCCCCGCGTCGACCACGTCCGCGGCCACCCACATCTGGGCCGTCGGCTTCAACTCCGCATCGAGCGGCCGCACGAGCAGCATCTTCAGGGAACGAACGCTCTCCACCTTCCGCGTCGCCCATACGCTACCCACGACTTCCGCAATCCTCATCATGTGGCCTCTTCCTCAATAATAAACCGGCCGACGAGTCGGCCGTGGATGCCGCGGCCTAAAAAATATTACCAAAATTCATTTGTCCCGGTTCGAATCCCTGCTTTTAAATTTAATTTAAATTATAACTTATTCTAAAACTTTAAGCAATTCCGGAAAGTATTTCCGCAACGCGTCCCGGGCATAAGGGGTGAGTATCGCGCCCGACACGTCCGGCGTCAAGCCCTTACGGTAGGCGCCGACCACGTCCGCCTCGGTTACCAACGGCCTTTTCGCGCGACCCGGAACCGACGGCGACAGAGCTTGTCGCGGCGAGGAAGCGGCCACGATAATTTCGGCCGCGTCGCCCGTTCGCGCGCCGCAGGCGTTGGCCTCGTCGCGGTCGACGTGCAGCTCGAGCGCCGCGCTCTCGCCTACGCGCACGAGGACGTCGCCAAAGGTGACGCGCCGGCAGGGCGCACCCATCCTCGCCGACACGACGGCGCCGTCGGCGAGGCCGTATTTCTCGGCGTCGGCCGGCGTCGCGTGCAAGTGGCGCCGCGCGACCACGCCCCCTTCCGGGAGGCGAACCACGCCCGCCGGCCCGGCGAGGACGACGGCGAACGGCTCGCCCGCCCGTACGTCGAGGCTCGAGCCCAACCTCTCCAAATCGCCCGCGGGAAGCTCGACCACCGTCTTCCGCCTCGTGGGGCCGACGACGCGGACGCCGGAAAGCGAGGACCGCGGGCCGACGATGGAGACGGTTTCTTCCGCGGCGAACTGACCCGGCTGACGGAGCGGCCTCGCGGCCGTGAGCGACGTGCCGCGGCCGAAGAGCGTCGCCAAATCGCCGGGGGCCAAATGCGCGTGGGGGCCGGAAACGCCCACAGGCGCTTTAAACGTCGACGTCGGGCCGGCCCCTAACTTCGCCAACACCGCCTCGGTCGCCGCCCGCACTAACGCCTCCTGGTCGTCGGCGGCCATAAACTATTTTCCTTCCTTAACCTTTCTTGGCCGGCCCTACTTCCTCCGGGAGGATATATTCCACCGAGTCGTCGGGGCGCGGGATCACGTGAACCGATATGAGTTCGCCGACCCTCGCGGCTGCCGCCCCACCCGCTTCGGTCGCGGCCTTGACGGCGCCGGTCTCGCCGCGGACCAACACGGTTACAAGGCCGCCGCCGACCCGGACCTTATCCATAAGCCTCACGTTCGCGGCCTTCACCATGGCGTCCGCGGCTTCTATTGCCGCCACCAAACCGCGCGTCTCGATCATTCCGAGGGCCATCTCCGTCTTAGCAGGCATCCTCGCTCCTTTCACTCGGAAGCTAACGCCGATCGCCTACGAATACCTGATTTAAATAAAATCGCTTAACGTTGGCCGAAGTTCTATTTTACGAAACCAGAGATAAAATATCATCGCGAAACCGACCACGGCATAAATAGAATAATACGCCATGAACGCCGTGAAGTCGTAGTATCTCGTGAAATCCTCGACCGCGTCGACGCCGAACCGCCGCGCAAGAGGGAAAAATAATAAACCTTGCATTCCCATGTACGCCAGGATGCCGCCGACGATAAACCCCAGCCTCCGCCCCCAATCGCGCAAAAGCCAAATGCCGATCGCCGCGGCAACCAGAAAAGGCGACCACGCCAAGTCGGTCAAGAGCGTCATCCCGGTCAACGCCTGGAATACGGGCGTCCCCTCGAGCGGCGTACGGTTCGTTACGACGACGTCGTAAAATACGCGGAATTGATATCCGAATATGAAAACGCCTCCCACCAAAAAAAGGACGAGGCAAAATATATGCAAATCCAACGGACGGCGCTTAAACGCGCCCACCAGGCGCTGTACGGCAAGGACCATTCACTCGCCCCTTTGCCCCAACGCGCGCAAAACTTCCTCGACCACTTTTTCGACGAGGTCGGACCTTACTTCCCGGCCTACCCCAGTTTTGGTTTCGGCGGCGCGGCTAGTTATCTCCCCAACGGCTTCCGCCTCAGCGGAAGGGCGGCCGCGCGCCACCCTCTTTACGTGCATAAGGTGAACGGGCGTAATGTTGTCCGAGGTAATGTTGCCGCCGAGGGTCCCGCAACCGAGGGTGAGCGCGGGCGCGAGATTGGTGGTAAGGCCGATGGCGCCCTGCGACGCCGGCGTATTGACAACTACGCGGAACACGGGCTTGCGGAGGCCGAACTCGCGAATGACCTTCTCGTCGCGCGCGTGTATCGCAAGCGTGTGGCCCATGCCGCCGTGCGCGAGGACCTCCAGGGAACGCTCGCAACCCTGTACCCAGTCCTTCACGTCATACCACGCGAGCACGGGCGAAATTTTCTCCCACGAAAACGGCACGTCCGCGCCGACGCGGTCCTCAAACCCGATTAATATCTTCGCATCCGGCGGCACCTCGAACGCCGCCATCGCCGCGATGCGCGCCGCGGGCCGGCCCACCACGTCGGTATTGAGCTTACCGCCGTCGTCGAGCACCCGCGCGACCGTCGCCTTTTGCTCGTCGGTCAGGAACACGCACCCGGCGCGCTCGAACTCCTTTACCGCGGCCGAACGTACAGGCGCATCGCAAACCACCGCCTGCTCGGCCGAGCAGATTACGCCGTTATCGAAAGACTTCGACGCGACTATGCACGAGACGGCGTGGGCGACGTCGGCGCTGCGGTCGATGTAGGCGGGAACGTTTCCTGGGCCTACGCCGTAGGCCGGCTTTCCCGAAGAATAGGCCGCGCGCACCATCGCCATCCCGCCCGTCGCGAGAATCAAATCTATGCCGGGATGGCTCATAATCTCGTGGGTCGCCTCCGGCGTCGGCTGCGTCAGGCAAGTTATTACCCCCTCCGGGGCGCCCGCCGATGCGGCCGCCTCCGCCAAGATGCGCGCCGTCTCGAGGGAGCAATTCAGCGCCGCCGGGTGGGGACAAAAGACGACGGCGTTGCGCGCCTTCAAGGCAACGAGCGCCTTATAAATAATGGTCGACGTCGGGTTAGTGCTCGGCGTCACGCCCGCGATCAATCCGACCGGGCTCGCTATTTCCGTGATACCGAGCGCCAGGTCCTCCGCGATAACGTCGCAGGTCCTAATGTCCTTTATGTAGCGGTAAACCTTACGCGCGGCGAAGAGGTTCTTCTGGACTTTGTGTTCGACGACGCCGTATCCGGTCTCGTCGACGGCGAGACGGGCGAGCTTGCGGGCCGCCTCTTCCGCGGCGCGCGCCATAGCCCCGACGACGCGGTCGACCCCGGTTTGGTCAAACGTGCCGAACGCCGCCGCGGCCTTACGGCCGGCCCGCACGCGGTCCCGCGCCTCCTGAATCGAATTTAAATCCTTATCCACCTACTTCGCCTCGGCCGACGCCGCCCCGGAAGGCTCCTCCCCTATGGCCATCTTTACCGCCTCTTCCGGAATGCGCTCCGCGTGCCGCTCAATATCCGCGGCGGCCTCGAGATCGGTGCCGATACGCGCCGCCTTCTCGCGCCACCGCGCCACTTTCGCCCGGTCGCGCAACCGCGCCATCCCCAGCCCTTCCGGCTTCAAGTAGTCGCCCGCCTCGACGCGGTCCTCGAGTTTAACGATAACGTAAAACGTACCCAGCCTAAAAGGGCCCGCGAATTCTCCCGGCTTCATCTTCGCTACCGCGTCGCCGTAAGCCGGGTTGATGTCTTGCAAGCGCCGGTAACCGCGGTCGCCGCCCTCCAACTTTTCGGGCGTAACCGATTCCTTACTCGCGGTCGCGACGAAGTCTTCGCCGGCCTCGAGGCGCCGCATCACGTCGTCGGCCTTCTCGCGGGAATTTAAAAGTATCCGCCGCAACCACACGCCGGTAGTCTTGGCACGGTAATTTTTATCCTTGTTCTCCTCGTACCACCGGAGCGCTTCTTCGTCGCTGACGTCGGCGTATTTCTCGTAGACTTCCAATTCCCAAAAGCGCTGTATAACTATGCCCTTGGCGCTATTGCCGAGGCGCCACGCGCACTCCTTCTCCTCTGGCAAACCTTCCTTGAGGGCGTGTTGATACAAGACCTCGCTGCGTACCCACTCCTCCATTAGCTCTTCTTTGTTCAGGTACGACGGCGCCTTAATCTTGCGTTGGTCCGCGTCAAGCCGCTCGAGGTCGTCGACCGTCAAGACCTCGTCGCCGACGCGCGCCACGACCTCCGACTCCTCTACCTGGCGCCCGCCCGTGCAAGCGAGAAATCCGGCCGCCGAGGCCGCCAAAGCCGCCGCAATAATAATCGCTCTCTTCTCCATTTTTTTCCCCATAAGTACTACGGGCCGGCTTGCACCTTCACGCCGCCCGGTACGCCGCCGTAAATCGGCTCTATCCCTGTCACGCGGGCGAAGGCTTCCGCGAATTCTTCTAAGCCGACGCGCCGGCCTAAAACCTCGGCGAGCGTCGTCGTCCGCGCGTCGTCCCACAGGCCGAGGCGCCTCAGCACCGCCGAAGGCGCACCCGCGGCTATTGAGCCGTGATGGAGTACCGCGTCCTTGAAGCGCCGCTGTGCGCAACCGGCGACCTTGCGGCCGCGCACGTGAACGTCGAAAGGCGCGAGTGACGCGAAACACCGTTCGACGGCGCCTTCCGCGTCGTCCCGCCACACGGCCGCCAGCACGCCCAAATCCCGTAGCGCCGCGGCGACCGCGGCGACTATGTCCTCGTAGTTACTTAGACCTTGCCGGCGCTCCCGCACGACGCAATAAGTGAAGTCCGCGCCGTGGGGAACGAAGCCGCCGCCGCTCAGACGCGGCACCGTCGGCACGACGCCACGCCAAGGCGGCGCCACTTGCGCCCTGCCGTACGTTACCGCGGCCTCGCGCCAGGTGTAGAAACGCCAGGTGGGAGGCGCTTTGCCGGCGCGATAGGCCGCGAGCAGCGCCTCGTCGCCCGCCATATTTTCCTCGGCGCCGCCGGGCCCTTCCACCAAAAGTCGATACCCGCGCCAATCGCCCACGCGCGCTACTCCCCGGCCGCCTTCGCCATCATCTGCGTTAATATCGGCTCGCGCGCCGCTCCGGCCTCGTCGAGCCGCCGCACCGGCGCCCCGAACGGCGCTTCTTTGTAAGCGTTCGCGTCCGCGGACAAGCCGGCAACGATTTTCTCGAGCGCCGCGGCAAACGCGTCCAGCGTCTCCTTCGTCTCCGTCTCCGTGGGCTCGATCATCAGCGCCTCGTGCACTACGAGCGGGAAGTACGTCGTCGGCGGATGGAAGCCGGCATCGATCAGCGCCTTGTCGATATCGCCCGCGGAACCGCGGCCGAACGCGGCGGAAGACGCGACGAACTCGTGCATGCACGGCGCCGCCCCGGCCACCTCGAGAAACTTCGCCACCTTCGCGCGAAGGTAGTTGGCGTTTAAGACCGCGGCCGCGGAAACCTCGCGCAAACCCGCGGCGCCGAGTTGCCTTATATAAGCGTACGCCTTAACGAGGACGCCGAAGTTCCCGACGAAGGAGCGGATTTGGCCGATGGAGGCCGGCGCGTCGTAGTCGAGGTAATATTCTTCGCCCTGCCTCGCGACCCGCGGGACGGGGAGGAAATCCACCAATTTTTCGGCTACGCCCACCGGCCCGGCGCCCGGGCCGCCGCCCCCGTGGGGGGTCGAGAACGTCTTGTGGAGGTTGACGTGGCATATGTCGAAGCCCATGTCGCCCGGGCGCGCGCGGCCCACGAGGGCGTTGAGGTTGGCGCCGTCGAAGTATAACAGGCCGCCGGCGTCGTGGACCGCCTTCGCCACGTCGAGGATTTCGCGCTCGACCAACCCCAACGTGTTGGGGTTGGTTACCATCATGCCGGCGACGCGCTCGTCGAGCTTCCTTTTGAGGTCGCCCAAGTCTATCAACCGCTCGTCGCTCGAGGCGACGGCGACGACGTCGAAGCCGGCCATCCTGGCCGAGGCCGGGTTGGTCCCGTGGGCCGAGTCGGGAATCAACATAACGTTGCGGCCTTCGTCGCCGCGGCTGCCGTGATAGGCGCGCGTCAAGAGCATCCCCACTAACTCGCCGTGCGCGCCGGCCGCCGGACAGAGCGTGAACGCCTTCATCCCGCATATCTCGAGCAGGTAACGCTCGAGCTCGAAGATGAGCTTAAGCGCGCCTTGCACGTCTTGGCCCGCGGCGTACGGGTGTATCGCGGCGAAGCCCGGCAGCTTCGCCACTTCCTCGTTCACCTTCGGGTTGTACTTCATCGTACACGAGCCGAGCGGATAGAAACCCGTATCGACGCCGAAGTTCATAGCCGCGAGCCGCGTGTAATGTCGCACGACCTCTCCCTCGGCGACGTCGCACAGCGGCCCGAGGTCGTCGCGGATATATTCTTTGGGATAAAATTCGTCGAGGTCGACGCCGGGGGTGTCCGCGGCGCCGGCGTCGAAGCCGCGGCCGCAGGGGACTTCGCATATGTTGCGGTACTCGAAATTCATAGTTCGCTCCAAAAGAACGGCTAAAGCCAACGGCCGAACACGGCCTGCGCGAACAGGCCCGCGAGCGGCGGCACGACGAGCGTAGACAAAAACCGCGCGAGCGCGAGCTTGGGGCCGACGAGGCCCATCTCGAGCGGGAAACGCGCCACGGCCCACACGGACCACGCCGTCACGAAGGCCACGACGGTCCCGATCGACGCGCCCGATTTATACAGCGACGCGACGATGGGAAACGAGACGAACGGCCCGCCGGGCGTTAAGCCGCCGGCCACGGTCCCGATAAGTATTCCCTTAAGGCCGGCCCCGGCGCCAAGCCACCTCGCGATAAACTCCTTGGGCACCAAAACCTGGACGAGGCCCGCGACGGCGAAGGCGATTATCAAAAGAGGTAGCGTGCTCAAGAACGTTTTGCCGCCGAAGGTAAACCCCCGCTGGAGCGAGCCGCCGCCCCGCCACACCGCGACCGCTATGAGCGCCGCGAGGATTACGGCCATCGCTATGGTCGCGGTTTTCATGGTTTAATACCTTGGGCCATAGATATACGTTCGGGTTTCAAACCCGTACTTAGCCCTAATTCTACAAACTTATTTATTTCACCGTAGCTCAGATCATCGGGGAATATAAAAGTTAAATCCTTACGACGTTCCGGATATTCGTCTTTTATAAGCGTTAACAGGTTTTCTAAGGTATTGTAGTCGTAATCGCTCCCAACCTTACGAACGAAAGGCAAAATCTTGCCTACGCCGCCTATCCGAAAACCTTCTTCTTCGACGAGGACGCTTACGTACAATTCGCCTTGATAACTAAGATCAAAAAACCACGGCATGAATATTAGTATTGCTGTAACGCGCTTAGTACGGCGATCCAAAGCAGCCAGGTAGGGTTTAGTAAAACCTGCGCGGGCCGAGGTCCAGAGTAACCTTATTAACATATCGAACCCGACCTCTTTATCCGCGAGTATAATGAGCTTTCTGTCAACGTACGATTTTTCCTCAGGTACCGTAGTCGGGGACGCATCAACGCCGCTAATCTTTTTCAATTCACCGTGCAGGGTGTCGATAACGTAGTCTTCGTCGTTTCGCGCTATCTCGTACGGTTCAATTAACCTACTTTGGAAAAAAACGCCTTCTGGAGATACGGCGATAACGGGGGCTTCGGGTGGCTCATATTGGAAACCGGCCTTTGGTAAGTCGACCCCGGGCGGTATAAAATTCGAGCCTACCCGAATCGCCCCTATCGGCGCCAACGTATAGCCAATGGCTACCGCCAAGGCCGTTAAAATAATTCAAGCGATTATTATCCGTATCATATTCCCCACCGCGTACTCCTTTATGCCAGCGCCAGCGCCTCGCACAACGTATCGATGTCGGCCTTCGTCTTCTTCTCGGTAACGGCGACGAGGAGGCAATCGTCGTACGCCGGGTAGAAGCGGCCGAGCGGCAGCCCCGGGTCGACGCCGTGCTGGAGGCAGCCGGCGCGAACGTCCCCCGCGCCCATCGGGCACCGAAGGACGAACTCGTTGAAGACCGGTTCCTCGAAGACCATCTTATATCCCGCCAGCGCGGTAGTCTGATATTGGGCGTAGGCGGCGTTCTGGACGTTTTGCCGGGCGAGGTTGACGAGGCCGGTGCGCCC
>CAZWAM010000002.1:18097-50502 GCA_964631855.1 uncultured bacterium
GTGAGGACCGCGAGCGCCATCGGCTCCGCTACGGCGACGACGAGCAGCGCGCCCTCGCGATGGACGATGTCGGCTATCTCGGCGAGCCGCGTCTCGACGAGGCCGAAGAAGTTCGGGTATTGCATGATGAAACACGCCGCGCCGCCGAGCGAACCCGCCAGGCGGTTGAGGTCCACCGTGCCGCCCGGCTCGTAGGGCGCGCAGCAAGGCAGCGTCGCCGCCTCGACGCCCGGGATATTTGAGAGATAAGTCTCGACGACGCGCCGGTATTCGGGGTGGAGGTTGGGGGCCGTGAGCACTCGGGAACGATCCTTTTTAAGCCGCAGGCACATAAGCGCCGCCTCGGCCGCGGCGGTCGCGCCGTCGTACATCGACGCGTTGGCGACCTCCATTCCCGTAAGGCCCGCGACGTAGGACTGGAACTCAAAAATAACGGCCAGCGTCCCCTGGCTGACCTCGGGTTGGTAGGGGGTATATGCGGAATAAAATTGGCTTTGGCCGGCGAGATGTTTTACCGCGGCCGGGATAAAGTGGTCGTAACAGCCGGCGCCGAGGAACGACAACCTATCGGCGCGGTTCGCCGCCGCCAGCCCCTCCATATGGCGACCGAGCGCCGGCTCCGGCAAGGGCTCGGGCAAATCGAAGTCGTCCCGCAGGAGTTTCTTAGGAACCGGCGCGAAGAGCTCCTCAACGGCGCCGACGCCGAGGCTCGCGAGCATCTCCGCCTCGGTCTCACGGTCGTGGGGCACGTACGACATCGTTTTCCTCCAACGTAAGCGAAGCCGATTTCCGCATTAAACAAAACGAGGGGCCGCAACCCCTCGCCGGCGAGGAAGCGCGGCCACCCTCGGCCGACGGGCGCGGCGCGCGCCGCGGCCTTAGCCTCCGATGAATTCTTTGTACTCCGCCGCGGTCTTGAGGTTCTCTACTTCCGAAGGGTCCTTCAGCTCGACCTTAACGAGCCAACCTTCGCCGTAGCAATCCTTGTTCACCAACGCCGGGTCCCCGGTTGCGGCGTCGTTTACTCCCACGACTTCTCCGGAGAGCGGCGCGTAAAGGTCGGACGCCGCCTTCACCGACTCCACTACGCCGAACTCGCCGCCGGCCGTCACCTCCGTACCGGCGGGCGGCAGTTCCAAATAAACGATATCGCCCAACTCGGACTGGGCGTGGTCGGTAAGGCCCACGACGGCGACGTTGTCCCCCACGCGTACCCATTCGTGCGTCTCCGTGTAGCGCAGTTCCTCCGGATACACCCACGGCTCCTTTCTCGGACGGCTCGTTACTTTCCGCCTAAAAGTTTCAAAAAGGGCGTCTCGATGACGCGCGCCAACCGCGGCTTTTTGCGGATGTCGACCAGTATCTCGGTGCCGACTTCGTCGTGAGGCAAGTCGAGGTACCCAAGGCCTATATTCTCGCGGAGGCTGGGAGAGTAAGACCCCGACGTAACTCGGCCTATAGCCTTTCCCTCCACGTTTATAATCTCGTAGCCGTGGCGGGGGATCCCCGGATCCACCATTACGAAACCGGCGAGTTTACGCTTGAGGCCCTCTTTCTTCTGCTTCTGCAAAGGGCCCTTGCCGATGAAATCGCCTTTATCCAATTTTACGGTCCAGGCGATGCCCGCTTCCAGCGGCGTCGTCCCCTCGTCTATGTCGTTTCCGTAAAGGCAGTATTTCATCTCGAGGCGGAGGGTATCACGTGCGCCCAGGCCTACGGGTACGCCGCCGATGCCGGTCGTCAGGTCGTAGAGGGCGTCCCACACTTCAGCCGCTCGCGCGGCGTCCACGTAAACTTCGAAGCCGTCTTCGCCGGTGTAACCCGTGCGCGAAACGCGAACCGGGACGTGGTCCACGACCGCCGGTATAAATTCGTAGTAGCGGACTTCGTCCAGGTCCTCACCTAATGCCTCGCTTACGATGAGCTCCGACTGCGGCCCCTGTACCGCTACGAGCGCGGTCTCAAGCGACTTGTCATCTACCGCTAAGCCGCGGGGTAAGTGCCCCGCGACCCAGTCGAAATCTTTTTTAATATTCGTGGAGTTCACGACGAGCATGTATTGCTCGTCGGCGTCCCGGTAGGCCAAAATGTCGTCTACGATGCCGCCCTCGGGGGTGCATATCGGCGTGTACAGGGCCTTGCCGATTTTCAGCTTCTCTACGTCGTTAGTGACGACGTTATTCAACGCCGCGGGAACGCCTTTGCCGGAAACGTAGACTTCGCCCATGTGGCTGATGTCGAAGATGCCGGCGTTCTCGCGCACCGTGAGGTGTTCGTCTATGATGCCCGTATATTGCACCGGCATGACGAACCCGGCAAACTCGACCATCTTGGCGCCGAGGGAGACGTGCTTCTCGTAAAGGGGGGTCTTGATCGCTTTCGCCATAAAACTTACGCCTCTAGGTCGACTTCAGCGCCTCGGCCATACGGCCTATGGCTTTTTCTATGTTTTCAACGGAGTTGGCGTACGAGAACCTTATATAGCCCTTACCGTAGTCGCCGAAAGACGTACCCGCAAGACACGCTACGCCGGCCTCCTCGAGGAAGTAGTCGGCCAGCCACTTCTCATCTTTGCCCGTGGCCGCGATGTTCGGGAATACGTAGAACGCGCCCTTGGGCTTCTTGCAGGATATACCCGCCAGCGAGTTTAGGCCGTCGACGATAACGTCGCGGCGTTCGCGGAACGCCTCTACCATCCTCTTGGATTCGTCCTGTGGCCCGGTCAGGCCCTCGATACCCGCTATTTGGGAGAAGGAACAAGTACAGGAGTTCGAGTTGGTCATCAGCCGCGTAACGTGGGGCGCCAGGTCCTTGGGCATCGCGCCCCAACCCATACGCCAGCCCGTCATCGCGTACGTCTTCGAGTAGCCGTCGATGAGGACCGTCCGCTCCTTCATCCCCGGGAAACTGGCGACGGAATGATGTTCCCCCTCGTAAATTATGCGGTTGTATACCTCGTCCGTTAAGACTATGAGGTCGTTTTTTATGGCGAGCTCGGCGACGGCGGCGAGGTCCTCCTTCGTGAGGACGCCCCCCGTGGGGTTTGCGGGCGAGTTGACGATTACGAGCCGCGTCTTCTTCGTCACGAGGGATGCGAGCTCGCCCACGTCGAGGCGGAAGTCGAGCTCCTCGCGAAGCCGTATCGGGACCGCCTTGGCGCCTATGTAATCGATCATGGACTCGTAGATTGGAAAGCCCGGGTTGGGATAAATTACTTCGTCGCCCTCCTCGATGCAGGCCAAGATAGTGAAGAACATTATCGGCTTGGCTCCCGGCACCACGACGATTTCGTCCGGGGAATAGTCGAGGTCCCAATATTCCTTCATGTACTTGGAGATAGTCTCACGGTGCTCGGGCAGGCCGGCGCTGGGGCCGTAGTGGGTCCAGCCCTGGTCGAGCGCCTTCTTCGCCGCCTCTTTGATATTCGCCGGCGTGTCGAAATCGGGCTCGCCGATCTCGAGGTGCACAATATCGCGCCCCTCGCGCTCAAGTTGTTTGGCCTTAGCCAAAACCTCGAAAGCCGTCTCGGTACCGAGTCGGCTCATTCGCTTCGCGATGTACATAACACTCTCCTACGTGTGAAAGAACTACCGCCTAAACAACCTCGGTGAAAACGTTTTGGACTTATTTTGGAAATTATCACAGCGGCTTAGGAAAGTCAAGATTGATTTTGGAAAGGGGCCGAGTAGTGCCTAACCTCGGTGCCGATTCCCGCGGCCCAAGCCGTACGCGACGCTTAGTTTAGGACAGGAACGGGTTGTGCGCCTTCTCCTCGCGGACCGTGGTCGGCGGGCCGTGGCCGGGGAAGACCTCGGTCGCGCCCGGCAACGTCAGGAGCTTGGCCTTGATGGAGGATATGAGGACCTGCTCGTCGCCGCCGCACAGGTCCGCCCGGCCGATGGAACCCGCGAAGAGCGCGTCGCCGCAGAAGACGACGCCGTCGCCCACGAGCGAGATGCCGCCCGCGGTATGGCCGGGGGTTTCGACGACGCGAAGGCCGGCGCCGGGTATTTCGTCGCCCTCGCGCAAGAGGACGTCCGCCGGGGGGGACGCGGCGTAATGCGCCTGGAAAAGCGCGACGTTCTCCGGGCCGATAATGAGCGCGTCCTGGCGGTGCAAGGCCTCGGCATTCGGCCCGAGATAGGGCGCGTCTTTCTCGCCGATAAAAATGGGGACGTCGATTAGCGCTTTAAGGGCGGCGTTGGCGCCGACGTGGTCGAGGTGGCCGTGGGTATTGACGATGGCCACCGGCTCGAGCTCGAGGGCCCAAACGTGCGCGGCTATCTCGTCGGCATCGGCGGCGGGGTCGATCACCGCCGCGCGCTTGCCGTCGGCGGAGTAGATATAACAATTAGTTACGACGGGCCCGAGCTGAAGCGTCTCGATGAGCACGGCCGGATATTAATATCGTTGGGCGTGCTTGTCAAGTTAGGCGACGTCGTCTGGGTCGCGAGCGTACCGTCGTAATAGCCAGGGGGAACCGGATAAAGAAAAGGTGCGCCGAGAGCGCCCCTGTTGACCTTTTTTAAATAAAATCAATTAAGCCCCCAAGGGACCGAAGGTCCCGCGTAATGCTAAGTTGTGCCCTTAACCGTCCAAGCCAGGCCGTTCCCGACTTCGAGGACCTTCGTCGCCGCGCCGTCGAGGCCGCGGAGCCACGCGAGGAACGGCGCCGTCGCCTCGGCGTGCGATACGACGTTGTCCGCTACGAGCGACGCCCCCGCGGCGAGCTTGGGCCAGAGGAGCTCGCCGTAGGCGACGTACTCCGCCTTCTCCGCGTCGACAAAGGCCAGGTCGAAGGGCCCCGTCAGATGCCGGAGCGTCTCCCGCGCGTCGCCCGGGCGTACCTCTACGAGGTCGGCAACGCCCGCGAGCTCGAGGTGCCCGCGCGCCACCGCCGCCATTCCCGCGTCGAGCTCGAGCGTTACGACGGCGCCGCCCGTCGCCGCGCACGCCCGCGCAAGCCACAACGTCGAATAGCCGGCGCTCGTACCCACCTCGACTATCCTCCGCGCGCCGCTCGCGAGGGCCAATAAGTAAAGAAACTCCGCGGACCTGGGGTGAAGGGCGCGGTAGCGCTTGGCGGGCGGAAGGCCCGCGGCGCGTTGGCGCTCGTTCTCGAGGCGCACCGCCTCCTCGACGGCCCGCCAGGCGTCGACGTCGAATTCGCCCATAACTACTCCTTAACCCTTCGTACCGCGTAACGCGAAATGCGGGTGGACGTACCCCCGGCCCAAGTCGAAGGTTTCGACGGCCAGGCCCGCGCCTTCCATAACCGATCGATAATCGCTCCCGGGCCGCAAATGAACGCCGCTACCTTCGGTCAGGCCTACAACCTTTACCGCGAGCCACTCCTGAAATGCGCACCACCGCCTCTTCCAAACGGGACGGTCCGTCATTTCCTTTATTATAAGGTATCCCCCCGGACGGAGGCGCCGAGAGACAAGCCGCACCAGCTCGTCTTGACGGTTCGGCGCCATGAGGTACAACATATCCACTATTGCGACCGCGTCGAGCCGGCCGTGGCTCTCGACGTACGCGAAGGCGTCGTCGAGGACGAAGCGTATGCCGTCGCGGCCTCGAGCCGTCTTGCGCGCCGCGCTTACCTTCCTTTCGTCGGCGTCTACGCCTACGACGTCGAGCTCGGGGCGCCGCGCCTTCAAGACGTTGGCGAAGACGCCCGCGGAACAACCCAGCTCGACGACGCTTTTTGCCCCCTGCGGGACGAGCGCGGCGACTTTCTCCAGCGGCGTCGTGGCGTAACGTATCCGCGCGTAAAGGCGCTCGGCTAATGACGAGCGGGCGAAGAACGGACTTACGTCGGCATAGGACATTTCCGGCGAGGGCGTTGCCCCAGCCTCCCCGATAACATAACCGTACGCCGTCGTCAACAAATAAAAAAGGGCCGGCGAGCCGGCCCGTAAGCAAATCCCAACGACTAATGGTAGACCGCTTTGACCTTGCCGAATGAGGTCGGCGTGACGGCCGAGGGGCCGGTTGTGAACTGCCACTGGTAGGTCGCCATTACGTTATTGAAGAGGTCTTTGCCGTCCACCTTCACCGTTACTTTAGTATAGGCGGGAAGCGGGTTGGTCGGGTCGAATTCCAGCCGGAAGTCGAGGAAGTTCCCGGAGAAGTTGAGTTTCCCGGGAACGACGGCGTCGCCCGGTACCGTAACCGCCATCTTGACGGAATCGCGGTCGACGCCCGAGCCATCCTCTTTTATGTTTACGTAGATGTTGGCGTTCACGTCGACGTTCGTGGCGTTGGGCGCGGGGTTGGGGCTATGGCAATACGGCGGTTTGGTGTCGCCGTTGATGGTTCGCCTTAACGCTTTAACGATCTCGCCTTCGTTGAAGCTATAGGCCTCTAACCAGTAGATCTTGCCCGTGGTGCCGACGACCGCGGTCTGGCTGAACCAACTGCTGCCCGTCTTCCGCCAATTGTAAAAATCGCTGGTTTCGGCGTCGAGGAAGTCCTGGGGCAACGTGCGGCCGAAGTGTAGGTATTTATATTTATACTGGGTGTAAGCGTCGTCCCAACCGTCGTAGGAGATGACCTCTACGCCTTTACCTTCGTTATGGTACTTATTGTAGAAGCTCTCGAGCTGAGCCAGCTCGGTAATGCACTGGCCTCAAGAGGCCTTCCAGTGGACGACGACGACCCCCTTGCCGTTGTAAGACTTGATGTCGAGCCAGGGGCCGTGGTACGTGGGGGGGACGTTATTTATGGTGTAATTGGCGAGCGCCGGGCAGTCGTCGCCCACCTCGAGCGGAACCGCCCACGCCGTTATCAACAACGACGCGGCGACCAGAATTGCCGACTTCTTTGCCATCGCTATTCCTCCTTGAAAATCGTTCTTTGTAAATTTTAACCCGGTATCTAAGCCGTGTCAATAGGAAAGGATGTTCGTCCGTTATGTCGCGAAGCGCAAAACGGCGCCGTTAAAATTCCGCGAAAATTGCCGGCGCGTCGTTACTAGATCCTGGATTTAGGTTCTTCCTCCGCTATGGGAGGTACCGGGCGCCAAAGGCCGAATATTCTTTTAAAACGGCGGACGAAGAGAAATAGAAAATTCTTCGTGCCGTCGCGCCAGAGCGAGAGCTTCGATTCCCCGCGTCTTCTTACGTAATGAAAGTGAACGGGGACTTCCCGCGCGCGGACGTGGCGCCGCTTTTCGAAGACCTCCAGCTTGAGTTCCTCGGAGAAGGGCATGCCGTCGGAGGTGACGTTGACGCGCTCGAGCACGTCCCGCCTAAAACACCACATCCCCGACTGCGAATCGCGAATGCGGAACCAGTAGAGAAGCAGGATGGTGAGGTTGAAGATGCGGTTGCCGACGTACCGGAGAAAATAGTCGAAGCTCTCCTGCCAATCGGCGGCGATGCGCCACCCGCTGATGAAGTCGAGTTCGTCGGCCACGAGAACGTCGACGAGATACGGGATGGCGTTGACCGGGTAGCTCGCGTCGCCGTCCAGCGTGCAGATGACGTCCCCCGTGGCCTGCGAGAGGCCCGACTTATACGCCCGCCCGTACCCGGGGCGCACTTCGAAGACGACGCGGGCGCCGCCCTCGCGCGCCACCGCGCCGGTCCGGTCGCTCGAGTTGTTGTCCACGACGATGACCTCGTCCACGAAATCCGGCATCAGGCGCAAACACTCCGCGACGCCGCGCTCCTCGTTGTAGCACGGCATCACGACCGATACCTTTAAGTCGTGGCGCATAACCGGAAAAACCTTAACTCAATATCGCCGCCCGAGCAAGTAATAACTTACCGTTCCCCATGCGCCCCCTCCCAGGCTGAAGGCGAGCTCCAGCGGGAAGAAAAAAAGCGCGCCCAAAATCGTAGCTAAGCCGCGTCGGCCGAGAAATGCCAGCCACCTAACGTTGAAAATATATATCGCGGCCAACGTCGCCGCGGCGCCGACGACGGCCAATTTCCAAAAGAAAGGCGCCAACGCCGCCCAAAGCACGAAGAGCGCCGGCAAAGGCAAAGACGCGATAAAGGAAGTAGGCACGGAGGTCCGGTTGCCGCCGCGCCGCCTCCCCGTACGGAGTATGCACCGCGCGAGCGCCGCGCCCCGCCTGAACGCCGTAGCCAACGCCTCGTTCGTCCTATACGTCTTCCTATGTTCCACCTCTATGTCTTTTTCGAGTACTACGCGGACGCCGCGCGCGCCGAGCGTCCGGCCGAAAGCGGTGTCCTCGACGGAGGGCACTTTATAACCCTCGTCGAACCCGCCCGCTTCCCGGAATACTTTCTTTTTGATGGAAGCGCAACTCGTATAGAACAGGTCCACCTGCCGCGGCAACGTCAGGTAAGTGAACCTCATCCAAAGGTTTTTATACCTGCTCGCAAAATTGGGCAAATCGGGCAACTCGGCCTCGACGCCCAAAACGGCGTCGACGGCGTCGCCGTGGGCCTCCGCGAGTCGCGCGAAGATATCCCGCGGCACGAACACGTCGGCGTCTATAAATAATATTAAATCCTTGGCGGCGGCCTGCGCGCCGGCGTTACGCGCGCCCGCGGGCCCCCGGCCCCGACCGTTCGGGACTACGCGGACCTTCTCGTCCGCGGGCACGCCGCCCAGCGAACCGTCACCAACGCCGTCGTCCACGACGACGACTTCACCCGGCGGCGGCGACGCGGAAAGCGCCCTCCTCACGACGTCGCCCGCACGCGGCGAGCCGTTACCCACGGGTATGACGACGGATATGTCGGAAGGTTCGTACGTCATCTACGCGTCCGGGAAGGGCCACGACTCGGCGCCTGTTCACCGCGCCGACGGCCAACTTAGCCGCCTGGAACTAACGCTAGCCTAAGCCGATTTTATTACAAAATGGGCTTTTAGTTAGGGCGAATTGGAGCGTCGACCTGGCGGCCCCTATATGCTCCTTTGACTTTACCCCGGATTGATTATAATATATAGGCCGACGTGGGCGAGGTTCAAAAAATCGTCGCGCTTTTCGGCGACGCCGTAACGGCCTCGCTGTCGGCCGCGATGCATAACGCGGCTTTCCGGGCGACGGGGCTCAAGTGGTCCTATATACCGTTTCGCGCCGACGCAAACACGTTGCCCGGGTTGTTCGCGCGGCTGAAAGGCGACGGCTTAGCGGGGGCCGACTTCGCCTACCCCTGCGAAGAAGCGGCTGTCGCATTATGCGACGAGCTTTCGGACGAGGCGGAACTTTTAGCGGCCGTAAATACGGCTCGCATTAGCGTCGAGGGCGTAAGCGGCTATAATACGGACGTGTACGGCTTCGCGCTATCTCTCGGCGAACTGGGCGTTGAGGTCGCGCGAAAGGCGGTATTGATCCTGGGGACGGGCGCCGCGGCCCGGGCGTGCGGCCTTGCGCTCGAGCGAGCCGGCGCCACGGTAACGTACGCCGCGCCGTACCTGACGCGGCCGAGGCCGGGCATCTCGACGCGAGCGACGGTCATCAGGTTGAACGACGCCGAACTCTTCTTAACCGAGCGCAAGCCGGCGGCGCTGGTCGACGCTACGCCTGCAGAGTCGGCCGGCGACGGTCCGGCCCCGTTCGACTACGGCGCCATCCCTCCCGGTTGCTCCGTATACGATTTAAATTGTGGTCGCCGGACGCCGCTGCTGACAGCCGCAAAAGACAGGCACCTCCGCGCCGCCGACGGCCTAACCATGCTTACCTACAAGGCCGCGCGCGCTTTCGAATTGTGGACGGGCGTCGAGGCGCCGCTCGACGTTATGCGCCGCGCCGCGGCCGTGGAACTCGAGAAGAGAGACGCTTGAAAGCCCTTCCGGGCCGACGGTCACCGCCCGACTCCGCCGCCGTGCCCGATAGAAGTTCCTACTCCTCGCCGCTCACGCCCACGACTGCGATTATTTTATCGACTACCTGGGCGGGCGAGAGCTCGTCGGTTTGTACTTGGAACGGGACCTTGTCGTAGACGTGGCGACGCGCGGCCTTTAGCTCGCGAATACGTGCCAGCGGGCCGGCGCCTTGGAGGAGGGCGCGCATCTCTTCTCCCTCGAGCCGCTTTTGAATCGTTTCCGGTCGCGCGCGCAACGCCACTACGACGCCGGACTCCGCGAGGAAGCGATAATTCCTATCGTCGAGGATGGTCCCGCCACCCGCGGCGATAACCAGGCCCTTTTGGGAAACGAGCTCGCCTACGAGAAGCCTCTCCTCGTCGCGGTAGCGCGCTTCCCCGTAGCGGGCGAAGATTCCGGGTATGGATTCGCCGAGGCGGTCGGCAATAGCCGTATCCATATCGACGAAGCGACACTTTAGCCTCGCCGCGAGTAATCGCCCGACTACCGTCTTTCCGGTCCCGGAGAAGCCGACGAGGACGATGTTATCTTCGGGAGTAATCATCGCACTGCGCCGACAGCCTTACGAGGGCGGCCTGCCGAGCACGCGCGAGGTTAGCATACCGCGGCGAGCGGTGTCAATATGAGTTAATGCAGACGGAGCCGTAGGCCGGTGTGACGCCACGCAAACGCCGTTAATGCCTGCTTGCCGCGGCGGGAGCGTTGTGGTATTATTAAAAATTAAAAGGAGGCTAAGCGATGGACGACATAAGCGGCCTCGAGCAAAGGCTGGAGAAGCTTACGCGCGCCGTGGGCGACGTGCGCGACGGCCTTTGACGTGGAAAAAACCGCTAACCGCATCATCGACCTCGAGCAAAAGGCCGCGGCGCCATACCTGTGGGAAGACCGCGACGCGGCCCAAAATTTGCTAACCGAGCTAAACCGGTTGAAGAAAACGGCGGAGGCGTTCGCCTCGGTCGAAAAAAAGTTGGAAGACGCGACGGTTCTTTACCAACTCTGCCTCGAGGAGCAAGCCGCGTTCGCGGACCTCGCGGGCGAACTCGCGGCCTTGGAAGAAGAGGTCAAACGACTCTCGCTGCTGACCTTCCTCGCGGGACCTTACGACGCGTCGGACGCGATCGTGGAGATCAAGCCGGGCGCCGGGGGCGTCGACGCCGCCGACTGGGCCGGGATGTTGTTCCGCATGTACCTCAAGTGGTGCGAGGAACGCGGGTACGAATGCGACGTCTTGGCGGCCGAGGCCGCGGAGGAAGCGGGCCTAAGGCTCGCCATGTTTGAAGCCCGCGGCGATTACGCGTACGGGCATTTAAGTTGCGAAGCCGGCGTCCACCGCCTCGTACGTATTTCCCCCTTCGACCAAAAAGGCCGGCGCCACACGTCCTTCGCCAACGTCGCCGTCTGGCCCAAGCTCGACGAAAACGTCCACGTGGATATTGACGAAAACGACCTCAAGGTGGACACTTTCCGCTCGTCGGGCCCGGGCGGCCAACACGTAAACGTCACGGACTCCGCGGTCCGCATAACCCACCTCCCCACGGGCATCGTGGTAAGTTGCCAGGCCGAACGGTCGCAACACCTCAATCGCGCCCGCGCCATGGGAGTTCTACGCGCGAGGCTTCACCAGTTGAAAGAAACCGAACGGCGCGCCCGCCTCGAAGACCTCAAAGGACCGAAGCGGGACATCGCCTGGGGTTACCAGATACGCTCGTACGTACTCTTCCCCTACCGGCTCGTAAAGGACCTGCGAACCGGCTACGAGACGGCCGACGTAGAAGGGGTCCTCAACGGCGCGCTGGACGAGCTAATAGGCGTCGCCCTTAAACGGCGCGGCACCGAGGGAGGCAAACGTTGATGCCGGGATGCAAAATCGATAAGCGGGGCTTCCTACTCGCTGCCGGCGTGCTCGTAGCCGTCGCGTCGACTGGGGCGGCCGGCGCCGAAGTTCTGGTCGAGCCCCCCTACCCGACGGATATCCGCGACAAGCCGCTCCGCGTTAACGTCGTAATATCGGGGCCGCTCGCCGGCGGCGAAGCCGCGGACGGCGAGGTCTTATACAACGACGGCCCTGGCGCCTTTGCGGGCGCGGCCGTGGCGGCGTGGAAAGAGAACACGTTCGAGGCGACCCGCGATCGCGCGACCATTTGGTACGTCTTCCGCTTGATGCAAAATACCGAAGTGTGCGACGTCTCGCGCGACCGACCTCGGGAATTCGACGCGCCGCCGGAGCTCGTGGAATACGTGGCGCCCGAGTTCCCGCCCGGCGCGCCGTCGGTCCGTACCGAGTTAACGCTGGATTTATTCATCGGCCCGGACGGCGCCGTTTGGTACGCGGAACCGGCCGACGAAGGCGCCGCCCCCCTCTACGTCGAGTTGGCCGTCGCCGCGGCCCGCCGATTCAAGTTCCGGCCGGCGACCCTGTCCGGCGAACCGACGGCGACGTGGTATCCGTTCGTATTTGAATTTAAATAAAAGAGGCTCGCGCCTCCACGTAGTCGTGGGCCCCACGGGCGGTAACGCTATGCGCAAGCTTATTATAATATCGGCCCTCGCCGCCGCGGCCGTAGCCGAGGAAGGCTTCGTCCCGGCGCAACCTATCCACATAGAACCGCTCGCCGGGGTCGAGGTCGCGCCGGGCGCCGTCTCCGCGGACACGGTGATATTGAAGCTCAGCCTCGACGCGGAAGGCCGCGTCGAGGACGCGGAGATCTGGTCCTCCTCGGGCTACGAAGCCATGGACGCCGCGGCTTTGGCGTCGGCGCGAAAATGCCTGTTCAAACCCGCCACCCAAGACGGCGAACCGATAGAATCTTATTATCAGATTTACTACCGCCTTTCGGCATACCGGACGCGCGAGTACGTAAGCTCGGAGGAAAAAGCCGGTACCGCGGAAAAGGCGCCGACACCTAAAGAGGGCGATGGCGGAAGAGACTAAGAGCTTGCGCCAAATCCGGCTCGAGAAACTCAAGCGCCTTCGGGAAAAAGGGGTAGACCCCTACCCCGTCGCCGCTACGCGAAGCCACCTCGCCCGCGACGTCGTATCCTCTTTCGCAGAATTCGAGGGCAAGGAGGTGGCCGTCGCGGGCCGCATCACCGCCTTCCGCACCCACGGCAAAGCCTCCTTCGCGGACCTCGCCGACGCCTCCGGGAAAATCCAGCTATACTTCAAAAGCGACTTATTGGGCGAGAGGTTCGAGCTGCTGGACCTCCTCGACCTGGGCGACTTTTTGGCGGCCGCGGGCAAGGTCTTCAAAACGAAGACCGGCGAAGTAACGGTCGCCGTAGAAAAGTTCGACGTCCTGGCGAAGGGCCTCCTAACGCCGCCGGTCGTAAAGACGGAAAAGACCGCCGCGGGGGAGGTCGTCCACGACGAGTTCGCCGACCCGGAGAAGCGTTACCGCAAGCGCTACGTCGACATGATGGTCAACGAACCGGCGCGCAACCGCGTCCTAAGCAACGCAAAAGTCCTCCGCGCCGCCCGCCGGTACATGGAAGAGGAGGGCTACGTCGAAGTCGAGACGCCCATTCTGCAACCGCTATACGGCGGCGCTAATGCCCGCCCCTTCACGACGTACCACCGCGACCTCGAGACGGACCTCTACCTTCGCATCGCGGACGAGCTCTACCTCAAGCGGCTACTCGTCGCCGGCTTCGAAAAGGTGTACGAAATAGGCAAGGACTTCCGGAATGAATCCATCGACCGGGTCCACTACCCGGAGTTCACTATGCTCGAGGCCTACGAGGCCTACGGCGACTACCGCACGATGTTGACGTTGACGGAAGGCCTTATAACCGCCGCGGCCGCCGAAATCCGTGGGACGTTGAAATTTAAGTACCAGGGCCGCGACGTCGACCTTACGCCCCGCTGGCCGGAAATCCGCATGGTCGGAACGCTGAACGAACGGACGAAGGACTACGGCATCGACAACGTACTGACGTGCCCGGAGAAAGATTTGGAGGCCGTTTTCCGCGGCGACGCGCTAAGCGAATTGTGGCCCAAAGTCGAGGGGCGGTGGTCCCGGGCGAGAGCGATCGACGTACTTTTCGACGCGTTGGTCGTACCGGAGCTGTGGCACCCCACCGTCGTTACGGATTTCCCGGCGGAGCTGTCGCCTCTCGCCAAAAGGCAGCGCGAAAACCCGGCCCTCGCCGAGCGCTTCGAGCTATATATTGCGACGATGGAGATAGCGAACGCCTTCAGCGAGCAGAACGACCCCCAGGAGCAACGGCGGGCCTTCGAGGCGCAGGCGAAGGCCCGCGCCGCGGGCGACGAGGAGGCGCAGCAGCTCGACGAGGATTTCCTCGAGGCCCTTGAATACGGCATGCCGCCGACGGGAGGCCTGGGGATAGGGCTCGACCGCGTCGCGATGGTCCTGGCGGACGCGCCCAACATCCGCGAGGTAATCGCGTTCCCGCAACTAAGGACCAAAAAGTAAAAACTTTTTCACAAACCTAATACATGCTCCCCTCGCCCGCCGCAATAGAAGAGGTAGAAATCCCCACGCGCGAGCTCGTCTTAGGGCTCGTCGGCCTGTACAACCGTGCTTCTTGGCCCGCGCCCGCCTTCGGCGCCTTAGCCGCGTTCGCCGCGCTCGCGTTCGTCTTAATCAAACCGGGTATCTTTAGCGACATGATCGCGAAGGTCGTGCTCGACCTGCTCTGGCTCTGGACGGGGATAATTTTCTTCATTTGGCGCCTGGCCCCCGAATTTCACGTCGCCTACCTCTTCGCCGCGGCGTTCGCGTTACAGGGTACCTACTTTTTCGTCGACATACTTTTCGGCGGGCTCGAGTTCCGGCCCTACAAAAAACGCAGCACCTTCGTCGCGGCCTTGATATTGCTGGTCGCCGCGGCCGTCGTACACCCCGTCTTGGCGTCGGCGCTGGGCCGCGGCTGGCCTAAGCTGACGTTGGTCGGGACCGGCCCCGGCCCCACCGCGGCCGCAACGTTGGCCCTACTTATGTTCACGCTCCATAAACCGAAGCCGTCCTTTTTCCTGATTCCGGCGGCGTGGGCCTTGGGCGCGGGGATAGGCGTCGCCCTGGGGTGGCACTTCTACGAGGAGCTCGTCCCGGCCGGCGTCGCGCTGGTGGTCTTACTCTGGCTCGCGGGCGCCGCCTGGCGGCCGAAGGGTCCCGCCAAAGCTGAAGCTGTCGAAGGAGCAACCCTATGATCGACGCAGCCGACTTCCGGTCCTTCCTCGCCGCTTACAACGGCGCCCTCTTCCCGGCGCATATCATCTTCTACGCCGTCGGCATAGGCGCCGCGGTCCTCGTCTTCGCCCGGCCGGGCAAATGGTCCGACGTCGTCGCCAAAGGCAGCCTCGCTTTCTTTTGGGCCTGGCTCGGCTACGTATATATGGTCGAATTCTACACCTCCATAGCCTCCGCCGGCTACGCCTGGGGCGCGTTGTTCCTCCTCCAAGCGGTCTTCTTCGCCGTCGAGATCTTTTGGCCTAAAATTCAATTCCGCCCTTACGTCCACCCGAAGCTCGGCCACGCGGGCGCCGCCGTCGCCGGCTGGGCCTTCTTGGGGTACCCCGCTACGGCGCTGATATTCAAACACGGCTGGCCCGAGCTCGCGCTCTTCGGCTGCGCGACCCCTATCGCCATATATACGTGCGGCGTGCTACTCTTCACGTTCGACCGCAAGCCGCGTTGGCGGTTCACGTTCATACCGTTCCTTTGGTCCGTGGTGGGCGGTTTCGGCCCCGCGGTCCAGTGGCGCTACTACGAGGACTACGCCCTCGTCGTCGCGGGCGCGTTGCTGCTCGTCGTATGGATATGGGCTTCTTATGAATATAAGAAAAAGAAGTAAACGCCATGGACGAACTCGGCCTGAAGGTCGTAGGCCTTAGGAAGACTTACCCGAAAACGCTACGCCGGCCGGCGGTCGAGGCGGTTAAGGGCTTCGACCTCGACGTACGCGACGGCGAAGTCGTGGGGCTTCTCGGCCCCAACGGCGCCGGCAAGACAACGGCGATAAAGGCCATCTGCGGTTTGTTGAAGCCGACCGCGGGCGAAATATTCATAGGGCCCTATTCCCTCGCTAAGAACCGCCGGCGGGCGTTGGCGCGCATGGCGGTGGTGCTCGAGGGGGACCGCAACCTCCGCTTTCGGCTGACGGTGAGAGAGAACGTGACCTTCTTCACCAGCCTCGCAGGGTGCGACTCGCGGCGCGTCAAGGAGGAGACGCCGGCGGCACTCGAGCGCTTCGGCCTTGCCGGAAAAGCCAAAGAACAAGTTCGCAACCTCTCCAAGGGCCAGAAGCAGAAGCTGTCGGTCGCCATCGCCTATCTTACGCGAGCAGAGCTCGTCCTCCTCGACGAACCTACGTTAGGCCTCGACGTCCAAGCGTCCATGGAACTCCAAAACGTCATACGCGAGATGGCCCGGGAGGGCCGCGCGGTATTGCTTACGACGCACGAGATGGCCGTCGCACAAAAGGTCGCGGACCGCATCGCCATCGTCAACGAGGGACGGTTGGTTACCTTTAGGCCGATGGAGGAACTCTTGGAACTTTTCCGTTATCACCAATACATCATCCGCCTTCGTTGGCCCGAAACCGCGCCCGCGTCAATCGGCCTCGACGCCGACGACGTCGAGCTTATACCCGCCGACGACCACGAACGTGATATGACGCTCAACCTCCATACCGACAATAAAGACCGCTTGTACGAAATCCTGGCCCGGCTGCGAAGCGAGGAATGCGAGATCTTAGAGATCGCCCGCCACCAGCCGGACCTCGAGCGGGTGTTCCTCTCCATCGTCGAGGGCGAAGGGAGGCGGCCGCAATGAAATATTGGTTTCACATTACGCGCGCCCACTTCACCGCTGAATTTATCACGCTGTTGCGTTACCCGTTTGACCTGGCGTCGATGTACGTCATCGTAACGCTGCTTTTGGCCGGCATATTCCTCGGCATTTACGCCTTCGTCCCCGCGGGCCACGTTATGGGCGACACTATGGCGGCCGTCTACGTGGCCTACATATTCTGGACCTTCTACGTACTAACCGTATCGCAGGCGTCGTGGAGAATAAAGACGGCCGCGGACAAAGGTTATATCGAGCGGGAGTTCCTTACGCCCGCGAGCCACGGCGCAACCGTCGTAGCGAAAATATTCGCGACGAGCGCGACCGGTTTGTTCCACTACGTCGCGATCTCGGTAATCTGCGCGCTGATCTTCCGCATCAAGTTGGCCGTAGACATCCCGAGCATATTGTTCATATTCTTTTTCTGTTACATCTTCCTCGCCGGCCTCGGCCTTACCTTCGCCGGCCTTACGCTCGTATTCAAGCGCGTAGGCAACCTACTTTCCGTAACCCAGATCGTACTGATGGTTCTCTCGTTCGCGGCGCTGGGTTCCTACCACTCGGCGGCGGAGACCGCGCTGAGTTGGTTCCCCTATACGCACTCGATACGGCTCTTGCGGGCGGTCCTTGTCGACGGTGAAAGTTTGCCCCACATTCTTAAAACCGGCAACGTCGTACCGCTCGCCGCGGCCTCGGTGGCGTTCTTCGCCGCGGGCGTCTTCGCCTTCCGGCAGCTCGACCGCGTGGCAATGGACCGGGGTTTGATCGGCCAGTTCTAAAAGGTTTCTACGAAAGAATGAAGCGGCTATCGATAATCGCGATAGGGTCGGCGTCGCTGGTTTCTTCGGCGGCTACGGCGACGTACGCGTACGAAGGCCAGTGGGGCCGGCTCGGTGCGGGAAACGGCGCGTTCACGGAGGTCTCCGGCGTCGCCGTCGCGCCGAACGGGAACGTCTACGTCTCCGACGGGAGCAACAACTGCGTCCAATATTTCACGCCGACGGGCAGCTTTCTCGGGAGGTGGGGAAAGCCGGGATACGGGCCCGGTCAGTTCAACAAGCCTCTCGGCGTAGCCGTCGCGCCGAGCGGGAGGGTCTACGTAGCGGATACGCATAACAACCGCGTCCAGTACTTCACGGCCGCGGGCAGCTACCTCGGCCAGTGGGGCCGCTTAGGAACCGGCCCAAAGGAGTTCAATAAACCTCAGGGCGTCGCCGTCGGCTCGAGCGGTAACGTCTTCGTAGCCGATACGGAAAACGACCGTATCCAACGTTTCAAACCCAACGGCAGTTACTTAGGGCGGTGGGGGCGCAGCGGGAAAGGGGACGGCCAGTTTAACTTCCCGGCCGACGTAGCCCTCGCGCCCGACGGCCACGTGTACGTCGTAGACGGAGCCAACGCGCGCATTCAGTATTTCACCGCGTACGGAACCTTCCTCGGCAAATGGGGCTCCCAGGGTTACGGGAACGGCGAATTCCTCTTTCCCGTAGCGATCGCCATTTCGGGGGATGAACTGGCGTTCGTCACGGAGGACTTCAACCACCGCGTGCAATATTTCACGACGGACGGCAGCTTCCTCAGTACGTGGGGCTCGTTCGGCCGCGGCCCCGGCGAATTCAATCAACCGCGGGGCGTAGCGACCGCGGATTCCGGAAAACGCGTCTACGTGGCGGACAGGTGGAACGACCGCGTCCAGTTTTTCCGCCGCGTCGAATATGGCCTCGAGCCGTGCTCGCTGGGTCGGGTCAAAGCGCTTTTTAAGTAAAAGGAGCTCCCCTTTCCTTCCCCAGGGTAGAGGGACGAGCTCGAGTTTAACCAAACTTTTCTACTTCTCTCAGTCAACTAAGGGAGGTGGAAGTATGAAGAACGGGATAGCAACGGCGGCCGTACTATTGGCCGCGACGGCAGCTCTCGCCGACTTCGCGTACGAAGGGAAATGGGGAACGCAAGGTTCGGGCGAAGGTCAGTTCGACCACCCGTGGGGCGTAGCCGTGGGCCCGGGCGGCCGCGTCTTCGTAACCGATCACCATAATCACCGCGTCCAATACTTTACGCCTACGGGAAGCTTTAGCGGCCGGTGGGGCTCGTACGGCACGAGCGTAGGCCGGTTTAACCGCCCCTCGGGCATCGCCGTCTCCGCTACAACCGTCTACGTCGCCGACACCTTCAACCACCGCGTACAATACTTCACGAAGGGCGGAAGCTATTTGGGCCGTTGGGGAACGCGCGGCACGGGCGAAGGCGAATTCAATAGGCCCCTCGGCGTCGCCGCGTTCGCGACGGGCAACGTTTACGTCGTCGACGCCGGCAACCACCGCGTCCAATATTTCGCGTCGGCGGGGAGCTTCTTGGGCAGTTGGGGCGGCCTGGGCAGCGGCGAGGGCCAATTCAACAACCCCCAAGGAGTAGCGGTCGCAAAGAACGGCAACGTCTACGTAACCGACACCGGGAATAACCGCGTCCAGTACTTTTCGTCGCTCGGGAGTTACGTCGGCACTTGGGGTACGCACGGAACCGGCGACGGCGAATTCGATACGCCGAACGGCGTCGCGGTAGGGCCGGAGGGCAACGTCTTCGTCGTCGACTCTTGCAACCAGCGCGTTCAGTATTTCACCCTAACGGGCAGCTTCACCGGCAAGTGGGGCTACTACGGCCTGGGCGACGGCCAATTCAACTACCCCTGCGGCGTCATCGCCAACAGCTGGAGCCCCGGCGATACCGCGAGGATACGCGTCTACGTCGCCGACACTAATAACAACCGCATCCAATTTTTCAAAGACGTCGAGCCCGCGGTCGTGCCCGCTTCGCTGGGACGCGTTAAGGCACTTTATAGATAGGGACCTAAGCAAATATCTCGAGGCGCCGGCTCAACGTGCACCGAGAAGCCGGCACGCCCCTTTCACGCGGAACCGCGGGACGCGGCTTCTTCTTGGGGCTATATAGCCCTTCGGCAAGCTCCCTCCCCCGAGGCTACTTAGAAAACGATATCCGGTAACCACTTCACGAACGAAGGACCGATATGAAAAAAATAGCGCTGACAACTACGCTCGTAATCCTTTCGGCCACGGCCGCCTCGGCCGGGTTCACCCTTGCCGGAAAATGGGGCTCTTTCGGCGCGGGCGACGGCGAGTTCAACGCGCCGACCGGCACCGCCGTAGCCCGCAACGGGAACGTTTACGTGGCGGATGAGTTTAACCATCGTATCCAATACTTCACGGCTACGGGCAGCTTCCTCGGGCGGTGGGGCTCGCGCGGCTCGAGCGAAGGGCAGTTCATCTATCCCGCGGACGTCGCCGTAGCACCTAACGGCAACATATACGTGGTCGATTTCGAAAACCACCGGATCCAATATTTCAAAGCGAACGGCGCCTTCCTGGGCCGATGGGGCGAATACGGCATCTTGCCCGGCTTTTTCAACAAGCCCCACAGCGTCGCGGTCGCGCCCAACGGCAACGTCTACGTGGCCGACACGTACAACCACCGCGTACAATACTTCACGCGCGCCGGCAGCCTCTTGGGCTCTTGGGGAACTAAAGGCACCACCGACGGCCGATTCGACCAACCCGTAGGCATCGCCGTCGCGCCTCACGGCGACGTCTTCGTCGCGGACCAACTAAACCACCGCGTGCAGTACTTCACGGCTAAAGGCAAATTCCTCGGCAAATGGGGCACGAAGGGCTTCGGTTGGGGCCAGTTCGAATACCCCTCGGCGGTGGCCGCGAGCAGCGACTACCGCATATACGTCACCGACTACTCGTGGCACCAGGTCCAATATTTTACTCCTACCGGGAGCTTTCTCGGCAAATGGGGGACCCGCGGCTCGGCCGACGGCAGCTTCAACTTCCCCGGCGGCGTCGCCGTCTCGCCGACGGGCACGCGCGTTTACGTAGCGGATACCGGCAACAACCGCATCCAATACTTCAAGCGCGTCGAGCCCGCCGTCGCGCCCACGTCGCTCGGGCGCGTGAAGGCGTTATTTAAGTAAATGAAAAAATCTTTCGAGCTCTTCGTCGCGCGGCGCTACCTCACGGCCAGGGGTAAGGACACCTTCCTCTCGATTATTACGCTTATTTCCATCGGCGGCGTGGCCGTGGGCGTCATGGCGCTCGTCGTCGTCATAAGCGTGATGAACGGCTTCGAGATCGACCTGCGCGAGAAGATCCTCGGCACCACGGCCCACATCACGTTACTCCACATAGGCCGGGAGGGCATCGACGATTACCCGGCCGCGGCGGCCAAAGTCGAAAAGGTCGAGGGCGTCGAGGCCGTGGCCCCCTTCGTCTTCGTCGAGGGAATCCTCTCCTCGAAGCACGACTCCATCGGCGCCGTCATCCGCGGCGTCGACATGGCGAGCCACCGCAAGATCTCCACTATTGAAGATAAAATCGTCGAGGGGACGATGAACTTCGACGTCGCGAGGAAATCGGAACTCGAGCCTAAATTGGGCGGCTACGTCCCGCCCCGGTACGGAATCGTCCTCGGCGTCGAGCTCGCGCGGAACCTCGGCGTGGACCTGAACGACACGGTGACGCTCATCTCGTCCCAGGTTATTTGGAACCCGCTCGCGCCCGTACCGCCCCGGCTGAGGAACTTCCGCGTCGTCGGCATCTTCGACGTCGGCATGTTCGAGTTCGATTCACATTTGGCCTACATCGACCTCAAAACGGCGCAGGAATTCCTCGGCATCCCGGGCAAGGTAAACGGCTTAGAAATCAGGGTCGACGACGTCTTCGAAGCGCCCGCGGTTTCCGCGCGCATAAACGACGCCGTCGGCCTGCCGTACTTCGCGCGCGACTGGACCGTTACTCACGAGCAACTTTGGGCCATGCTCGCGTTGGAAAAGCACACCATGTTCGTCATTCTCACGCTCATCATACTCGTCGCGGCTTTCAACATCCTCGCCACGCTCATCATGATCGTCATCGAGAAGACGCGCGAGATCGGCATCATGAAAGCCATGGGCGCCACCAACGGCGCGGTGGTTCGCATCTTCGTACTCAAAGGTTTTATTATCGGAACCTTAGGCACGGCGTTGGGTTTGGCCGCGGGCCTCGGCCTTTGCCACATCCTCAAGAAATACCAATTCGTACAACTGCCCGCGGAGGTATACGCGCTGCGGACCCTCCCCGTCGTCGTCCAACCCTGGGACGTCCTGTTTATTTGTTTGGTGGCGCTCGCGATAAGCGTGGCCGCGACGATATACCCGGCCTGGCGGGCGGCGCGCCTCGAGCCCGTGGAGGCGATCCAGCATGAATAACGTCATCGTCGCCAGCGGCCTCCACAAATACTACCGGAGCGGCGACCAGACGCTTAAGATTCTCTTGGGTTTGGACCTGGAGGTCGGGCGCGGCGAAACGGTGGCCGTCGCCGGCGAGTCGGGAGCCGGCAAGACGACGCTCCTAAACCTGCTCGGCGGCTTGGACAAACCGACGGACGGCCGCGTATTCGTAGACGGGACCGACATCTCCGGCCTCAAGGACGCCGCGCGCGCGCGCTTCCGCAACCGGCGCGTGGGGTACGTATTCCAATTCCACCACCTGCTGCCGGAATTCACGGCTCTCGAGAACGTCGTCGTTCCGCTGCTGATAGGCCGGATGGGCCCGCGCGAGGCCGAGAGCCGCGCGCGTAAATACCTGGAGGCCGTGGGCGTAAGTCGCCGCGAAAGCCACCGACCGGCCAAGCTCTCGGGAGGCGAACGCCAACGGGTCGCGGTCGCCCGGGCGCTCGCGCCCGAGCCGGCCGTAATCCTCGCGGACGAGCCCTCCGGGAACCTCGACGAACGGACCGCGGAAAGCCTCCACGACCTCCTGTTCGATTTGAACGCGGTATTAGGGCAAACGTTCGTGATAGTGACGCACAATCGCGCGCTGGCGGCGCGCTGCGGTCGAACGTTGCTGTTGGAAGGCGGCGTTTTACACGCCGTCGAAATTCGTTAAAACTTGCGGCGTTTTGTTGAAAATGGTATAATACGATCGGTTGGGGCGCGGAGGGACCACCCCGAAAATATTTTAACTTTGTTGCGACCTAGCTATGCTGGATAAATTTACGGCCCGGGCCCGAAAGGTAATCCTCATCGCGCGCGAAGAGGCGACACGCCTCCACCACGACGCGGTGGGCACCGAGCACATCCTCCTCGGCCTTATTCGCGAAGGCGAGGGGGGCGCGGCGACGGTCCTGCGAAAGTTCGGCCTATCGCTCGAGATGGTTCGCCGCCAGGTCGAGAAGCTCGTCCCGCCCGGCGGCGGCATGCGCACCGTGGGCGACATCCCCTTCACCGCGCGGGCGAAGTCCGTGATCGGCCACGCCGTCGAAGAGTCGGGCCTCCTCAGCCACAACTACGTGGGGACCGAGCACCTATTGCTCGGGATTATCCGCGAGGGCGAGAGCGTCGCGGTCAAGGTTCTCACGCACCTCAACGTCGACCCGGACGACCTTCGCCTCGAGGTCATCTCGAGCCTGGGAACGAGCGATAAGACGACGCGCGCCCGCCGCCGCAAATCGAAGACGCCGGTCCTCGACGAATTCGGCCGCGACCTTACCGCGCTCGGCCGGGAGGGAGCCCTGGACCCGGTAATCGGACGCGAAGACGAAATCGAGCGGGTCGTCCAAATCCTCAGCCGGCGCAAGAAGAACAACCCGGTCCTCATAGGCGAACCGGGCGTAGGCAAGACCGCGATCGTGGAGGGACTCGCCCAACGCATCGTCGAGAACAACGTACCGGAGGCCCTTATCGGGAAGCGGCTGTTAACGCTCGACCTCGCCGCGGTCGTGGCGGGGACGAAATACCGCGGCCAGTTCGAAGAACGGATGCGGATGATCGTCGACGAGATACGCAAGAACGAAGGCGTCATCATCTTCATAGACGAGCTCCACACGATCGTGGGCGCGGGCGCCGCGGAAGGAGCCATCGACGCCTCCAATATGCTCAAGCCCCCGCTCGCGCGGGGCGAACTCCAGTGCATCGGCGCCACGACCCTCTCCGAATACCGCAAATACGTCGAAAAAGACGGCGCGCTCGAGCGGCGCTTCCAAACCATAATGGTCGACGCACCCTCGGTGGAGGAGACCATAGAAATTATCCAGGGACTCCGCGACCGCTACGAGGCGCACCACCACGTCAAAATCACGGACGAGGCCATCCTCGCCGCGGCGCGCCTGGCCGACCGGTACATCTCCGACCGCTACTTGCCGGATAAGGCGATAGACGTCATCGACGAAGGCTGCGCGATGGTGCGCCTCCGCCATTCTACGCTGCCGCCCGACATCCGCGACATCGAGGCCAAGATGGCGGAAATGCGCGCCGAAAAGGAGGCGGCCATCGAGCGCCAGGAGTTCGAGACCGCGGCGCGCTACCGCGACCGCGAGCGCGAGTACCGGCTCAAAGTCGAGGAGGCCAAGGAACGTTGGCGCGTGCTTACGGAACAGGAGGAGAACGTCCTCACGGTCGACGACGTGGGCTACATAGTGTCCAAGACCACGGGCATACCCGTCGACCGACTCGAGCAGGAAGAATTCGAGAAGCTACTCCGCATGGAGGAAGACCTCCATAAGCGCGTCGTGGGCCAAGACGAGGCCATCGGCGTCGTGACGCGCGCCATACGCCGCAGCCGCCTCGGCGTCAAAGACCTCAAAAGACCCATCGGCTCGTTTATCTACCTCGGCCCCACGGGCGTGGGCAAGACCGAGCTAGCCAAGGCCCTCGCCGAATTCTTGTTCGAGGACGAGGACGCGATTATCCGCGTGGACATGTCCGAGTATATGGAGAAACATACCGTCTCGCGGCTCGTCGGCGCGCCGCCGGGCTATATCGGTTACGAGGAGGGCGGCCAGCTAACCGAGCGCGTGCGGCGCAAACCTTATTCCGTCATACTCCTCGACGAGATCGAGAAGGCCCATCCCGACGTATTCAACGTCCTCTTACAGGTGATGGAGGACGGCCGCCTAACCGACAACATCGGCCGGACCGTCGACTTCCGCAACACGGTCCTCATAATGACGTCGAACATCGGCGCGCGCCAGATAAAGGACGGCGGCGGTATCGGCTTCGGCGCCGCCCCCGGCGAAGCCACGTACGAGGAAATTAAGAAGACCGTGATGACGGAGGTCAAGAAGCTCTTCAACCCGGAATTCCTCAACCGTGTGGACGAAGTCATCGTCTTCCACCCGCTTGAGAAAACGCACCTGCGCGCCATCGTAACGCTCATGATCAACGAGCTTAAGCTCCGGCTCGAGGAACATATGCTCGAGCTCTATTTCACCGAAGACACGAACGAGTTCCTGATGGAGAAAGGGTACGACCCGACTTTCGGCGCGAGGCCGCTGCGGCGGACGATCCAGAAGTACGTCGAAGACCCGCTCGTAGAAAAATTGCTCCGCGAGGAAATCCACCCGGGTGACACCGTCGCCATCGACGTCAACAAAGAAAAGGACCAACTCTCCCTCGAAATCGTAAAGAGCCTTACAGGCGCCGAACAAGGCTAGCCTAAACCCTCGTGGCCACAACCCCGGCCCGCATTTAAACCGCGCTCGCCCGGGAAATTAATAAAATATTCCCGCCGCAACAGGCGCGGGGAATTATTTCACCTCGACCGCGGGGCCCCTCAACCAGGAGGAACCATGGCGGAGGAAAAGAAAAAGAAACCGGAATCCGACGCCGCTTTCGTACAACCCGACATATCGGACGAAGTGGCGGACGGCGCTTATGCCAACGTCGCCCAAATAGTCTTCTCGCCGGCGGAATTCGTATTCGACTTCGGCCGGGCAGTCCCCGGGCGTTCAGGTTTCAAAATTATTAGCCGAATTATCACCACGCCCCTGCACGCCAAGCAATTCCTCCTGACGCTGTCCGAAAACGTCTCGCGCTTCGAAGACCAGTTCGGCGAGATCAAGATCCCCCAGCGGCCCGTACCCGGCGGGCCCGAAGACTTCAAGCAATAGCGATGGTTCGACGGCCCAACCTCTTCGTTCCCGGTAAAACGGAATACGTTAAGAAAAAGGCCGCGCGGCCCCCCGGGCAATGCATCCTCTGCGACGTCGTGCGCGGAGTAGGCGACGTCGTGAATCTGGAAATCGCGCGCGCCGGCGACTTTATAATAACCCTAAACCTTTACCCCTACAACCCGGGCCACGTCATGATATTCCCGGCGCACCACGTAGAGGACCCGCGCGAGTTGGACCGCGATGAGCACGCACGGCTCGCGCGCCTGCAGAACTTAGCGCTCGACGTCCTCACGGCCGAATATAGCCCCGCCGGCTTCAACGTCGGCTACAACGTCGGCGCCGCGGCCGGCGCCTCTATCCCCCACCTTCACCTGCACGTCGTCCCCCGTTACCCGCGCGAGCTGGGCGTAGTCGACATCTTATCCGGCGCTAAGATCGTAATAGAAGACCCCGTAAAGACGCGGCGGCGGCTCCGCGCCGCTTTCGTGGCCGCGCTCAAAAAAAGCCGCGGCTGAGCGGGCCGCGGTCCAAATCCGCCAACCTCCCGTTCCCTATTCCAACGATAAGCCCGCGTCGCGCTCGAAAGCCGCGTCGCGCGGGCCGCCCAACGAGAGATAGGTCCGGTAGGCCGCTTGCGCCCGCGCCGCGTCGCCCAACTTCATATATGATATGGAAAGGAAACCGTAGACCTGCGACGACGGTTGAAGCTGGGCCTCGCGCTCAAGATATTCGAGCGCGGTTCCGTAGTCGCCGTTTTCGTAATAGTATTGCCCTATTAACAACCACGGCCCGGGAAGGTTCGGGTCCGCCTCCATCGCCGCTTGCGCAGCCGCGAGCATATCCGACGTTCTCCCCAGTTGCATCATGAGTTCGGCGTACCGCGCCAGCGTCGGCGCGCCACCCGGCACGAGAGCGACGGCCCGCCGGTAAGCCAGCTCCGCCCGGTGGTAATCTCCCAAACCGATGAAAACCTCGCCCAGTTGCACCCACGCGTCGGCGTAATCGGGCTCGAGCTCGACGGCGCGCGTAAGGGCCGGTACGGCATCGACGAGTCGGCCGGAACGGGCCAACGCCAAGCCTAAGTTGTAGTGCATCGCGGCCTTGTCCGGCGCGGCGACGGTCCCCCGCCAAAAAACCGCGAGCGCAGTATCCGGTTGGCCGACCTTTTCGTAGGCGATGCCGAGCATTACGAAACCTTGATACATTTCAGGCGCGAGCGTTGTAGATTTATGAAAATAAGAAACGGCCTCTTCGTACTTACCCTGGTCGAAATAGAACTTGCCGTAGCGATAATAGCTCTGGCCGAACGCGCCGTCGCGCTTTATGTCGGGCATCGGCCACATCGAAAACGCCGCCATCGCCATCGCGGCCGCGGTCAGCGCCGCCGCGGAACGCCACCGCCAACGCCGCCAAAGGTCGTAATAACGGACCAGCCCCGCAGCCGCGAAAATTATCAACATCGGAACCATCGGCAGCCGATAACGGGCGGAAATGAAAAAAATCAAAACCGACACGCCGTAAGCCGCCACGAAGACGGCACCCATCGTCCGCGCGAACGGCGACCTCCGCCACCCCATCGCCAGGCCCATAACCGCGAACGGGAATATGAACCCGAACCAAGGTACCTGCAACCGATGGAACGGCGTAATGAACTTCATAAAATAGAAATCGACGTTCAAGCTAACCTCGTAATCGTTGACCAACAGGCGGAACTTCCGCCAATATAACTTCGCGCCCTCCCCCGGGTGGTCGCGGAGCCACGCCAGGCCGTTCAGCAGCCACCACCGCGACACCTCCGACGGCTTCATCGTCCGCGTCCGCCCCTCGAATTCCTGGGCGATGAGCGTCGCCAGGTCCCGGTTCAACTCCGCCGGCCGGCCCTGGTATATCTCGCCCAGGTTCCAATAAACGCCGGTAGCGCCCGGCGAGTTGCCGAGGTAGAAGTTAAGGCCCCCCTGCGAGGAAACCGGCACGAAGTCCCCGCCGACGAGGCCGTTCCGTAAGGTTACCGCGAATACTATCGCCGCCAACGGGACGAAGTACGCCGCGACCCGCCGCCACCCTATCCGCCGCAGGTAAATCAAAAATACCGGGACCGCGGCTACGGCGAAGACCAGAAGGTTCGACCTGTCGAGGGCGGCGAGGCCCATAAGCGCGCCCGCGCCGGCGAAGGTCCACTTCCGGCCTTCGACGCCGCGCGCCAAAAGGTAAAAAGAACCCGTAATCAAAAAAATGTCCAGCGATACGGGAAGGACCACCGAGCTGAAGAAAACGGCCGGGAGGTAAAAGACCCAGATCGCTCCCGCTACTTTGGCGGGCCGCTCGCCGAGGGCGCGCCGCGCGAAGCCGTAGATGAACAGCGCCGAGCCTACCTCCAGCACGATATGGACGAGGCGAATCACGGCCAGTTGCGGGCCGATTACGGCGTAGATAACCGCGAGAAAATACGCGTACAGCGGCCCGATGAAGAAGACCGAGTCGCCGCCGAGCCAGGCGCCGCGCGAAATTATGTCCTGCGCCCAATTGTTGAAGAAGAACGCGTCCGGGATGTGGCGGAGGTAGGTGAAGAAAGGGTCGTGGACTACGGTGGCGAGATACACGGCACGCGTCGCCAACGTAGCCGCGGCCAGCGCCAGCGGCCAACGGTTCTCTTTAACCCAACTTCTAAATCTTGAAGTCACTCTCGCACCCGAGATAATTTTAAACCCCCGCGCGCGGGGGCATTAGCGCTACGGGGATTCGAACCCCGGTCTGATGGCTGAGAACCACCTATCCTAACCCCTAGACGATAGCGCCACGCCGCCTTTTATAACTCAAACCGGGCGGCGTGTCAAGGGCGAATGCCGCCCGTAGGCACAGGATTAAGGAGCGAATATGAAACCGCGCTCCGCGGACCTCCGTAAAAAGCGAACGCGCCCGAGAGGAGTTTGCGCAATAAAACCGGCTCGACCGGCAAACGGCGAACGACGCGGAAACTCGCGCGAGCGGGTGAATATATTCTACGCGATTCAAGGCCGAGCGCCAACGCGTGGAATTTGTACCGCTCATAGTAGAACAGTTATTGGTTTACGGAACGCCCTTTTTCTGATATAAATACCGCTATACCGAAGGCCGATTCCGCGTGGACCGACAAAGCCGAAAACTCTCGAGCCGCGACTTCTTGCTCGCGATCTTCGCCGCCGCGGTTCTAACGCTCGCGTTCCCCCGCTTCGACGTCGAGCTACTGGCGTTCGTGGCGCTCGTACCGCTGCTCGTCGCGCTCGAGGGCCTGAACGCCCGCCAAGGCGCGTGGCTCGGCTACGTCTTCGGCCTGCACTGGAACGTTTTCCTTTTATATTGGCTCTCGCCGGCGACGACGACCGGCTTCGTATGCGCCGTCGTCTATCTGGCGCTTTACGGCGCCCTCTTCGGCTTTTTGTACGTCGCGGCGAGGCGCTACGGCCGCCTCCCGGCGATTGTTTGCGCGCCGGTCCTGTGGGTCGCGGTGGAGTGGCTCCGCTCCGTGGGTTACCTCGCTTTCCCGTGGGGGTTTCTGGCCCACACCCAATACAAGTGGAACTTGTTGATACAGGTCGCGGACGTCGCCGGCACCTGGCCCGTATCGCTCGCCGTGGCCGCCGTAAACGCCCTGATATATTACATCCTGAGAAATTACAAGGACGTCGCGACGTGGCTCCGCGCGGGCGGCGCGGCGGCGGGCGTGCTGGCGGCCTTTTGCCTCTACGGAGCCCTCGCGCGCGTCACGCCGGACGAGGGGCCGCCTATACGCGTCGCGGTCCTGCAGCCGGACATCGACCAGGACGTCAAATGGGACCCGGCCTACCGCGACGAGACGATGCGAGTCCTCTTCGAGCTGAGCTACGAGGCGAAGCGCGAAGGTGCCGAGCTAATAATATGGCCCGAGACGGCGACGCCGTTCTACCTCTTCGAAGATAACTTCTACCGCGAAATGGTTTACGCGGGCGCGGAGGACATGGGCGTATACCTCGTTACGGGCACCGTCGACCGCAAGCCGAGGCCCGACCTCGTGCGCGGCCGGAACGATTACCGGTACAACGCCGCGGCCCTGATTACGCCCGCGCGCGGCATCGCCGGCTACTACGCCAAGGTGCGCCTCGTCCCCTTCGGCGAGCATATCCCGTGGGAGGCCGACCTGCCCGCCATCACGGAAACCATATTCGCCGGGTCGGGCGATTTTACGCCCGGGCCGGGGTGGAACGTCATCGGCCCGAAGGCCTACGATTTCGGGTGCTCCATTTGTTACGAGGTGGTCTTTCCCGAGATCTCGCGCACGTACGCGCGCCGCGGCGCCGATTTCCTCGTCAACATCACCAACGAAGCCTGGTTCGGCCGCACGAACGCGCCTTACCAAACGTTGGCCTCCGCGGCCTTTCGCGCGGTCGAGAATCGCTCCTGGCTCGTCCGCGCCGCGAATACGGGCGTAACCTGTTTCATAGACCCCAACGGCCGCGTCGTACGCAAGTCCAAGATCTACGTCCGCAACCAGCTGACGGACGACGTTTACCGCCGCCAGTACCTCACGTTTTACGCCCGCGGCGGCGATTGGTTCGCTTACGTAGTCGCGGCGGCCGCGGCCCTCATCTGCGGTTGGACGGCGCTTAGCATCGCCAGGCAATATTGGGTGTTGCGGCGGCGGAAAGCTCGGTCGCAACGCTGACCTTCTTGATGGTCGCGACCGGGCGCGTGGATTGGGCCGCCAAGTTCAGCTTAGACAAGGCGAAAAACCACGGCCCGACATTTGGCGCGGGGCCGTAGTTTTGTTATAATACAAACAAACAGGCCCGCGGTCCGAAGAGTAGAATCAAAACGGCGCGACCTTGGGCTACAGGCCGAGGCACGCGGGTATCGGGTAGCCCGGTCGAAGGGTCGGCGCTTAGGTTTACAATTAAACAAAAACGCGGCCTAAGCCGGCGCAGAACGCGATGGACAAAACGGCTAAGAAAAACGTCAGCAGGCGTTCCTTCATAGGGCTCCTCGCGGCCGCGGTCGCCTTTCTCCTCGCCAGGATACGCTGGCCGAGCCGGGAAGAGGGCCTAACGAAGGCCCGCTTCTGGCGGCGGCTGGCGCGCGGCAAGCGACCGGAACCGCCTCGACCTTCGTAACGAAACGGGCCCGCCTAAGGCCCGTTTTTCATTTCGCGTCGTTCCTTAGCCGACGCGGCCTCGGCAGCGGGAAAAGTTTCGTCACCCTACCGAAGACCTTAAATATAAGGGCGACGGCCGTGTACGAAATCAACGAGATATCTTCCCAAAAGGACCAATTCGACACGTACGCTAAATCCGACGCGATCTTATCCGCGAAGACGTTTTCGACGTAATTTTCGTCGATATTGACGGGCGACAGAAATTCCTCCTCCGCGACGTAGCGTATCTGCGTGGGGCCGGTAATCCCCGGGCGGAAGGCGAGGACGCGGCGTTGCTCGGGCGTAAGGGCCGACATGAAGCGCGGCAGGTCCGGCCGCGGGCCGACGAGGCTCATCTCGCCGCGCACGACGTTAAAGAGGTTGGGGAGCTCGTCGAGCTTGGTGACGCGGAGGATATGGCCTATACGCGTTATGCGGGGGTCGCCCGCGCCGGTGAGGTCCGGCCCGAATTCGGGCGCGTCCTTCACCATCGTGCGGAACTTATAAATAAAGAACGGTTTGCCGCCCCGGCCGGTACGCTCCTGGCGGAAGAAGACCGGCCCCGGGCTGCCGACTTTAATTAAAAAAGCGACGAGGGCGAAGGCGGGCGCGAAGACGACCAGCGCGAACGTCGCCGCGGCGAGGTCGAACGCGCGCTTCAAATATTTTTGGCCGAAACTCTCCTCGGACGAATTTTTTAACCGCCTGCCAGCCACATATTAATTATAAAGGGCCGGGCGGGAGATGTCAATTTTTTAGGCCTTAGGTTCTAACGTTCTTCCGCGTTGACTGAACGTCCATAATTTTGTTAATATTAAAAAAGAAAGTTCGTCGCGAGAGGCGCGCTCGAGGGCCGGGCCCGGCCAAACGTCCGTCGTCGGCCTTGGAATTTTTATTTTAACGGGGGCCGCCCGAGGAAATCCTGGGCCCGGGCAAAATTATCGCTGTCACCATTTGGGGTTGATAACTACGCCGAATTATGTTAAAAATTTTAAGAAGGACCTTAATGAAATATTAACGGAAGGCAGTAAAATGCAAGGGAAAAAACGAATTACTTTTTATTTCCTATCGCTGACTTTAATAGTCATATTTACCCTTAACTGCGACAACCCCACGGGCGAAGAAGAGAAAAAGTGGCCCGGGCCTTTACCCTGGAAAGTATACGAAATCAAGGAATTACCTAAAAACACCCAGATTAGGGGTATTTACATGATATCCGTCAACGACGGGTGGGCGTGCGCAAGCCCTGAAATTTTAAAGTTCGACGGCAACCGCTGGTTCATATACAAAGATTTTACGAGCTCTTTCAAGGCCAAGTTTTGGGGCATGCATTTCTCGGCGCCGGACGACGGTTGGGCCGTAGGTCATAAATATATACCCGGCGTATACCCGGGCGTCGTCGTCCACTACGACGGCAACGATTGGAAGGAATTCACTCCTCCTCCCGGCGAGGGTATCTTATACTGCGTCTTCGCCCTCGCGCCGGACGACGTGTGGGTCGGCGGCGACGACGGCTTTTTCCATTATGACGGCTCGAGCTGGACCCCCTGGCCCGTCGCCCGCTTCGTCATGGCGCTACACTTCACCTCGCCCACGTATGGCTGCGCCGTAACGGTGCACCCGAGCTACTTACGTTGGGACGGCTCGTGTTGGACCGGCGTAAGGTCCTTATTCGACTACGAATATCGCTACGACGTCTTCGC
>CAZWAM010000002.1:50602-100289 GCA_964631855.1 uncultured bacterium
GAGGGTTGCTACGCGTACGACGTCTTCACCCTCGGCGGCGACGACGTCTGGCTCGGCGGCTCCCACCGCAAAATGTATAAATACGCCCCCGAAACGATGAAGGCCGCGCGGTAGGACTTAGCCCATCGGCTCCCCCGGAAGCGCCTTCGCGCGCCCGAACGTTGGGCGCGTTTTAACTAAGCAAGAATAGCTTAGCCGGGAAAACTCACCCCAGGCTCGAAGCAAAAAACCAACGTCCTAAGCCGTTGACTTGAAATCGGCAAATCTGTTAAAATAGGACAAAAGAGGTCTTGCGTACGATGGCGGAGATAGAAGTAAACGTGGAAGGCTCGGGCCCGGTCCGCGTCGCCGCGGGGGCGAGGCTCCTCGACGTGGCCGCGGCCGCGAAGGTCGAGGACGCGCTCGTCGCCCGGCGCGGCGACCTGCTCGTCGACCTCACGTCGCCCGCGCGGAAGGGCGAAACGGTCGCGTTCCTGAGTTACGAGGATGAGGAGGCGCGCGAGGTGTTCCGCCACACGGCCTCTCACATCCTCGCCCACGCGCTGACGGACCTTTACCCGAGCGTAAAGCTCGCCATCGGCCCGGCGACCGCCGACGGCTTCTACTACGACTTAGACCCCTCGGGGCCCCTGAGCGACGAGGACCTCCCCAGGCTCGAGGAACGGATGCGCGAGCTCGCCGCCGCGGACCTCGCCATAGAACGCGACGAGGTATCGAAGCGCGAGGCCCGGAAGCTGTTCGCCGGCAACCCTTACAAACTCGAGCTCATCGACGAGATACCGGATAAAAAGGTCGTCGTCTATCGCCAGGGCGACTTCTTCGACCTTTGCCTCGGGCCCCACCTCCCCTCGACGGGGTACGTCAAAACGCTCAGACTCACCGCGGTGGCCGGCGCCTACTGGCGCGGCGACGAGCGGAACGACATGCTGACGCGCGTTTACGGGACCGCCTACCGCAAACCCGAGGAGCTCGAGCTACACCTCGCGCGCATCGAGGAGGCCAAGCGCCGCGACCACCGGACGCTGGGGCGGGACCTCGCTCTGTTCTCCATCGCCGAGGAGCGCGGCCCGGGTCTGGTATATTGGCACCCGGGCGGCGCCTTCGTCCGCGACCGCGTAGAGATTTTCTGGAAAGAGGAACACATAAAGCGCGGCTACGATCTCGTCGCAACGCCCCACATCGCCCGCGCGCGCCTGTTCGAGACCTCGGGCCACTTCCATTACTTCCTCGACCATATGTACACCTTCGAGGTCGACGCCATACCCTACGTCCTCAAGCCGATGAACTGCCCGATGCACATCGCGATATACAAATCGCGCCTTCACTCCTACCGGGAGCTGCCCATCCGCTACGCCGAGCTCGGTACCGTGTATCGCAAGGAACGGTCCGGCACCCTTCACGGCCTGCTCCGCGTGCGCGGCTTCACCCAGGACGACGGCCACATATTCTGTACGCCCGAGCAGTTAGTGGACGAGTTGTGCGGGTGTGTGGACCTCGCCCGCTACCTGCTGCATACCTTCGGCTTCACCTCGTACGACGTCGAGCTGTCGGCGAGCGACCCCGAGCGGCCGCAGGATTACGCCGGCACCGCGGAAGAATGGTCCCGCGCCGAAGAGGCTCTGTCCGAAACCCTTACGCGCCTCGAGCTCCCCTATACGCGTATGGAGGGCGAGGCCATCTTCTACGGCCCGAAGATAGACTTCCAGATTTACGACGCGCTGGGCCGAAAGTGGCAAGGCCCAACGATACAATTCGACTTCAACCTGCCGCATCGCTTCGGCGTCAAATACGTCGGCGCGGACGGCGCGGAACATCAGTGCTACATGATCCACCGCGCCATGCTCGGCTCGCTCGAGCGCTTCTTCGGCACGCTTCTCGAGCATTACGCCGGCGTCTTCCCGCCGTGGCTCGCGCCCGTCCAGCTACGCCTTATACCCGTAAATAAAGACGTCGTACCCTACGCCGTCGAGCTCGCCGGGAAACTGCGCGCCGCCGGCCTCCGCGCGGACGCGGACGAATCGGACGGCAAATTAGCGGCGAAGATACGTACGGGCGAGGTCGCCAAAATACCGTACCTGGGCGTGGTCGGCAAAAGGGAACGGGAAGCGGGAACGGTCGCGCTCCGGCGCCACGGCGGCGAAGACCTGGGCCCGGTCCCGCTCGAGCGCTTAATTGCCGCATTCCAAAAAGCGGCGGCGGACAAGGCCGCCCTCGTCGCCCTCGAAACCAGCGACGCGAAAAGCTAACGTATGCCCCCGACGTGCCCCAATTGCGGCCGAACGGTAACGCCGGCCGCGGCGTTTTGCCCTTATTGCGGCGCCAAAACCGACGAGGCCGTAAATGAGGTCGCCGCGGTTGCCGCGGAGCTCGCCGGCCTCGACGCCCGAACGTCGCCCGCGCCCCCCGACGTATTGGGCGAGTTGACGGAGAAATTCCTTGCCCTTGCCGACGAAATCGCAAAAGAACACGGCGGCGCGGTCACGCGCGAAGACGCCTCGGCGGTGACGATTACGTTTCCCCGAAGCTTGGATCTCGCGGCCGCAAGCGCCGCTTCGTGCGCCGTCGCGCTCCGCGACGCGGCGCGCGACCTTATACCGACCGTTTTAAAAGACCTTGCCTCGAGCGCCTTCTTGAGCTTAGGCGTCGACGCCTTGACAAGCCGCGCGGCGTCTCCGGGCGACGCGCCCTCGCCGCGGAACCGGGCCAAACGCTTGCGAAACAAAGCGGGCAAATGGGCCATATTGGTAGGCGAAAACGTCTGTTCCTTAACGGCCAACGACTTCCAATACGCCACGGTCGGTTTCTACCAGGCGCGCAGCGGCGCGGCGGCGGTCAAAATATACCAGCTCGAGGAAGGCCGCCGACGTCCGGCTCGAGGGGCACCCCCCGGCAAAGAGCCGTACGCGCCTCAGGCCGAGCTCCAGGAGGCGATCGACGAATTCCTCGCCGGCGTCGTCTCGGAAAAACGGCGTCGCACGCTATTTATAAAAGGCGGCGGCGGGACCGGCAAGACAACTTTGCTGGAGGCGGCCCACCGCATCGCGCGCAAGAAAGGTTTTCGCGCGTACGCCGCCACGTGCTTTGCACGGCGCCGCTACGAGCCGTTCGCGGGGTGGGCCGTCATATGGGGCAAACTATTCGCCGCGCTCGCGCCGGAAGCTGAGCCGGACCAAGCGCCGCTCCAGGCGTTAAAAAAACTGGGCCCACGCTTCGAGATATGGGCGCCGCTCTTCGCACGGGTTCTCGGCCTGCGGGCCGACCTCAACCCGTACATCGCCGACGTGACGCCCGCGTTTCGCCACCGCCGCGTCGTAGAAATAGCCACGCGTATAATCGCCGACGCCGCGAGGGAACAACCGACGGCGCTCCTCATCGACGACCTACACTCGGCCGACCCCTCGACGCGGGCGCTGCTCACCTCGCTCCTCGCCCGCGAGGCCGAAGCCTCCCTCGCCGTGATATTTACCGCGGACCCCGCAGACGATTCCTTGGCCCGGGCATCCGACGTCGTGCTCGCTACGCGCCCGTTAACGGAAGAGGAGGTAACAGTCCCCGACCAAACGCCGGGCACACACCAAGAAGACGAGCGACGGGCGGTTCTATTTTCCTTAAGTAAAGGTCGGCCGGACCTTTTAAAACAACTTTGGCTCTTGTCGCTCGCGAGGCCGGAGGTAAAGCTCGCGGCGTTGGGGAGCGAGGGCCCCCCCGACCTGGCCGCGGTCGTCGGGCGGCGCCTGCGGGACTTCGCTAAGCCGTGGCAACGAGCCACGGCAATCCTGGCTGCCCTCGGGCTCCCGCTCCGCGAAGACGATATATCCGCCTTAGCCGCGGATTGCCTCGGCGAAAAAAGCGCGGAAGCCGAAGCGTGGCCGGCCAGGCTAAAGGAGCTCGGGTTGCTACGTACGCTGGGGGGCGAAGACGACGGCCCCTTATACGTACCGCCCCACCTCGCCAACGCCCTCCTGGCGGCCCTTGCGCCAACTCAGGAAGACCGCACCGCCGCGGCCTCAGCCGGGGCGAACCTCCTGGCGAGACGCCACCGCGCGGAACTATCGGCGCGCGCGACGCTCGAGCTGGAAGGGGGAAATATTACCGCGGCCTACCGTTTGACGCAGGAGAACGTAACGCGGGCGCGCTGGCTCGGTTCGCCGCACGAGGCGGTAGACCAGCTAACGATCTTGGCCCACGAACTCAAAAAAGACGAGTCTAAAGCGGAGGAGAACCGCGCACGCTTACCCAAACTTTATTATGCCCGGGCCGAAGCTTTTCGCGAAGCGGGGTTGGTCGCCGCCGCCTTGAGCGACTTGGAAAACGTCGACGCCGACGACGAAAATCTCGCGGCGCAGCGGCTATACGCTCAAGGACGTGCCTACTTGCTTAGGGATTACTACGACGAGGCCGAGCACGCTTTTCTCGAAGCCTTACAAAACGCCGTCCGCGCCGACAACGACGCCCTGGTTGCCGATATCGAGATATCGATCGCCGAACTCTTCCGCCGGCGCGGCGACGTACCCAAAGCCATATACCAACTCGGAAAATTGCTCAAAGCGAACCGGGCGCCGTCGCCCGCGGCGTACCGTTTACTCGCCGAACTGAAATACCGGGCCGGCCACGTAGCCGCCGCGGCTCGAGCCGCGAAAAAAAGCACGTCCCTCACGGACCCCGCCAAAAAGCCCGTCACCGCCGCGGAAACGGGGCTGACATTTTCACCCATAATTTTCGAGCACGGCCCGATACCCGGCGCCCGCAACCTTCTGGCAACCAGTCGGCGCGTATTCGAGCTCTTGGGCGACGCCCGGAACTTGTGCGAGACCCTCCTGGTCGAAGCCGGGATCGACCTCTTGACGCAAGACGTGGTAACGTCCGAAAATACCTATAAGGAAGCTATGCACTTGGCGGAAGCGGACGGTTTTAACGGGTGCGCGGTTCGCGCCGCGCTGGGCCTTAGCGCGGTCGCGCTTTACCGCGGCGACCTCGCCGGTTACCGCCGATTTCTCGTAAAGGCCAAAGAAATTTCGGCCGCGGAAGCCCACACCTTTGCCGCGGATATTAAACTGACCGAAGCGCGTAAAGCGTACTTCGCGGACGAGAACTACGACGACGCGTACGTACTCGCGGACACGGCGGCCGTAGAATACCGGCGGGAAGACGGGGACCTATTATACGGCGAAGCCGCCCTCCTCGCGGCCCGGGCCGCGTTGGCCCGCGGCAAGCCGAGCATTTGCCGTAAGCTCCTCGGCCAAGCGGAACTCGAGCGCCGCGCCCACGAATCGAAGGTCTTCCTCGCGAGCTATAACGAAACCGCGGGCTTGCTCTTGAGTATAGAAAACGACCGCGGCCGTGCCGCGACGTTCCTCCGCGCGGCCGCGGCTGCCGCGCGCGAACTGGGCCTGTGGCTAGTCGGCGGGGAATGTTACCTGGACATGGCAGCGATTACGCCGGACCGCGACGAGCGAGAGAAGTATCGGCGGCGGGGGCTGTGGCTCTTTAAAAACAAAGGCGCTACGCTCCTCGCGGAACGGGCCGAGAAGAAAATCGCCCACGTACGGGCCGGGGAAAGGGATAAAGCGGGAAGCGCCGGACCCTGGGTTTAAAATCCGCCCGTCGGACCCGTACTTTTTCGCGCCAAAAAAATCTTGACTTGTCTCTAATTTTATATTTTAATGGAAAAAGTTAAGAAGTATTCTTTAAGTTAAAGCCAAGACGGCTTTTACTGAATACCTCGGCGGCCTGTCGCAATTTCGTGTGCCGTCCGCGGGGTGAGCCTTATGCCGGGCATGGAGTTAGTCCTCTTCGAGGAAGACTACACTAACATTAACGAAATATTGGCGACGCTCGTCCGCGAGACCAATTCTAAATTCGCATTACTTGTGGACCGGTCGGGCCAGCTCATCTCGAGCCAGGGAAATACCGAGAACATGGACTCGCTATCGTTCGCCTCGCTTTCCGCGGGCAATTACGCCGCGACGAGCGAGCTAGCCAAAATCCTTGGGCAAGAGGAGTTCTCGGTCCTCTTCCACCAGGGCACCAACGAATCGATACACCTCTCCGTCGTAGCCAAGCGGATCATCCTCGTGGTGGTCTTCGACAATAAGACGACGTTGGGCCTGGTCCGCCTTCGCGTCAAGAAGGCGGTGGAGGAGCTTTCAGCGATATTCAACCGCATCTTCCAAAAGGTCGCGGAACGCGCCTTCGAAACGCCCTCGCCGTTGGGCGACACTTTCTCGAGCGTAGCCGAGAGTGAAATAGACAACCTCTTTAAAGATTAAACGTTCCCGCCCGCGGCCGGGGGTTTGGATATGTCGCTAATCAATTATTCGTCGCGCGAGATAAACTGCAAGATCGTTTACTACGGCTGCGGTCTTTGCGGCAAGACGACGAACCTCCTCTACATCCACGAGAAGCTTCCCCACGACATTAAGGGGAAGATGGTCTCGCTGGCTACGGATACGGACCGGACGCTCTTCTTCGACTTCCTCCCGCTCGAGTTGGGGACGGTCAACGGTTTCAAAACGCGCTTCCACCTATATACCGTACCCGGCCAGGTGCACTACGACGCCTCGCGGAAACTTATCCTCAAGGGCGTCGACGGCATCGTCTTCGTCGTGGACTCCCAACGCAATCGCTTCGACGAGAACATAGAGTCGTTCGAAAATATGAAAAAAAACTTGCAGCTACAAGGCTACCGCCTTGAGAATATACCTTATATAGTCCAGTATAACAAACGCGACTTACCGAACTGCTCCCCCGTAGAACAGCTCGAGGCCGCGCTCAACCGCGACCAGGTGCCGTGCTTCGAATCGATCGCCACGACGGGCATAGGCGTCTTCGATTCTCTACGCGCCATCTCGAAACTCGTTATCGCGCACTTATCGCGGCAAACGGCGCGTTAACTACAAGACGGGGCTAGCACCGGCGGCTGGCGGCCGCAGCGGGAGCGCTGTCGCAAGCCGCCGTTTCTCGAGCACACGTTATGGGCTTAGACGGCAACTTAGAAGACTTCCCCCTCGCGGACGTCCTCCAGCTCATAAATATGGGCTCGCGGACCGGCCTCCTCGCCATCGCGAGAAACGGCCAAACGGCGCAAATTTGGTTCGAGCGCGGCCAGGCCGTACACGCCAAGGTGGGCGACATGGAGGGCGAAAAGGCCGTCTACGAAACCTTCAACTGGCGGGAGGGCCGGTTCACCTTCGACACCGACGCGGTCACGGACCTGAGGACGATCGACCTCGACTGCCAGAACCTCATTATGGAGGCGGTCCGCCGGCTTGACGAGTGGACCAAACTCCGTAAGGCCATCCCGACTTCCGGTTACGTCGTGACGTTCGCCGCGGGCCCGGGGGAAAAGGCCGGCAATATCACGCTTCAAGCTCAGGAGTGGAAAGTCTTGTCGTTAGTGAACGGTGAGCTCAGCGTCTTGGCCCTCGCGAAGAAAACGAACTTTTCGGAACTCAAAACTACGCAGATTGTTTTCAACCTCATCGAAGCCGGCCTGTTGGAAGTTCGTTCCCCGGACGAAAAGCCGGAGCCGCCGTCGCCGGAAGAAAAAGCCGAAGCCAAGACGCTAAGGGAATTCCTCAAGGGCGTAGGGTCTTTGGCGGAACAAAGGGTCGCCGGAGCGGCGCCCCCGGCTGCCAAGACGAACGTCGGCGTGTTGGCGCTCTTCATTAACGCCCTCCTCGATAATTTCGACCAGCCCAACGCCCTTTACAACGCGATAAAGCAAGATAAGACGTTGGGGGAGCGCGTCGTGGAGCAGGCCGAACGTTACCCCCAAGTTGAAATTATAGAATTTGTGGAGGACCGCGTCGACGTAGAGCGGCTGGACAAGGAAATCGAATCCCTCGACAACCTCGGCAAGAAGAACCTAATCGTCGCCCTCGCCGAAGTCAAAGAACAGATCTACGCCAACGCCGAGAAGCAATCGAACAAGATCGCCGCGTCGCGCCGCTACAATAGAGTCCTGGAACTGGTTTTCGGGCCCGAAGGCGCCCCCCAAGACATCGGCCTCGGCAGCATACTCGAAACGAAAACGCCCTAAGCACGTGCCGACCCGCTAAATCCAAAACGTAACGCCCGTGAGGGCGATTTTTAATACCGAAATCAATTATTTTGGCCAAGATTAAACTCAATCCTTCCCAAGAGCGCGTCGTCACCGCGCCGCCCGGGCCGATGCTCGTCGTGGCCGGCGCGGGCTCAGGCAAGACGCGCGTCATTACGGAACGCATACTCCACCTCATTACCGGCGGGGGGGTCGCGCCCGCGAACATCCTGGCCGTGACCTTCACCAACAAAGCGGCTCAAGAAATGCAGCGACGCCTCGAGGCCTCGCTGGGATATCGGCCCGCGGTTACCGTCGGCACGTTCCACGCGACGGGCGCACACATATTGCGCGCCGAGGCCCGCTGCGCGGCCGGCCGCGCCGACCAAAATTTCGTCATCTTCGACGCCGCGGATACGGAAGCCGCGATAAAAAAGATCGCGGAGAAATGGGCCCTTCCCGCCGAGCAGTTCCACTACAAACGGCTCGCCGCCGCCGTCGAGGCCGCCAAGCGCGAATTGATAACGCCCGCGCAATATCCCCGCGACGACGGCTACCGCGAGGTCGTGGCCGACGTCTACGCCGCCTACCAACAGATCCTCCGTGAGAACAACGCCTACGACTTCGGCGACCTTCTAATGGAACCGGTCCTGCTTCTCCGACGCGAGGCGGAGGTTCTTTCCCGTTGGCGGGAGCGCTTCCGGCACATTCTCGTCGACGAGTTTCAGGATACGAACCTGGCGCAGTACGAACTAAGCAGACTCCTGGGCGAAAAGTACCGCCAAGTCTGCGTCGTGGGGGACCCGGACCAGTCGATATACCGGTGGCGCGGCGCCGACGTAGCCAACTTCAAACGATTCTCGGAGGATTTCCCGGAGGCGGGCCTCTATACCCTCGAGCGCAACTACCGTTCCCACCAGGCCGTCCTCGACGCCGCGAACGCCCTCATAAAATTCAATAAACAGAGCCCCTACGCGAAGGCGCTTTGGAGCGACCGCCCGGCCGAAGTCAAACCGACGGCCTTCCAATGTTGCGACGAACGACACGAGGCGCTCCGCGTTGCCTACGCCGTCGAAGAGGCGCGCGCGAATTACGGCCTGGACTACCGAGAGTGCGCGATACTCTACCGCGTGAACGCGCAATCCCGCCTATTCGAGGAGGTGCTCGCCAACGCCGGCATCCCGTTCCAAATCGTAGGGGGGATGCGCTTTTACGAGAGGCGGGAAGTCAAAGACGCCCTCGCATACTTACGCCTAAGTCACAACGCCGCCGACGGCGTAGCGTTCGCGCGGGTAGTCAACGTGCCGCCGCGCGGCGTGGGCGCGACTTCGCTTAAAATAATCGACGAGAACCGGCGGGGAAGGGCCGCGCTCGAAGCCGCCGCGGCCGAAGACGTTCTCGCGCGACTGCCGGCGCGCACCGCCGCGGGCCTGCGCCGTTTTACGACGTTAATAAAAGAACTCGCCGCCGAAGCCGAGGCCCGGCCGCCGAGCGAAATCCTCGCCGCGGCCGTCGAGAAAAGCGGTTACTTGACCTGGCTCGCGGAGCAGAAAGACGTGAAGGGCGAAGCTCGCGCCGAAAACGTCCGGGAGCTGATAAACGCCGCCGCGGAATTCGAAGACGAACACCCGGAGGCCACGCTCGCCGAGTTCCTCGAATCCGTCGCGCTCGTGAGCGACGTGGACAACTACGACGCCGATGCCGACCGCGTCTCCCTAATGACGCTCCATACCGCCAAGGGGTTGGAGTTCGGCGCCGTCTTCATCGTAGGATTGGAAGAGTCGCTCCTCCCCCACGCCAACGCGATGGCCGACGCCGCGGAAATCGAAGAAGAACGGCGCCTCTGCTACGTGGGCTTGACGCGCGCCAAGGACCTATTATATCTATCGTACGCGGAGACCCGCAACGTCGCCGGCGTGCCGCAAACGCGCGGGCCGTCGCGTTTCCTCGGCGAAATCGGCGAACGGCACGTCGCCCTCTCAGAACCGTTGGAGGCCGACGAGGTAATCGAGTACAAACCTTGGGGTAGCCAAGGCCGGTACCCGAACATTTAGGGGAATTATATGGACGCGTACGAAGAAAGAATCAAAGTTATCCGACGCATGATACGAGAGACCTACCTCGCGCTGCCGGGCGACGAGGAAGCAAAGCTCGCCGAAGAAGTCGTGGGCCTGTTGGAAAACGTGGATATACTCGCGGCGTTGGAAGTTGAGGAGGGGCCGCCTCCCCCCGCGGTCGAGCCTACCGAACTCCGCGAAGACCTGGCGCAACCGTCGCTCTCCCTCCCCAGCGCACTCGCGAACGCGCCCGACGCCCACGACGCCTTCGTCGCCGTGCCTAAAATTTTGGCGCCTGAAGAGAAAGGTGATAAGAAGTGAAGGCCGGCCGGTCTTTAGCCGCCGCCCTTACGCTGCTTTTGACGTGCTGCACCGCCGGCGAAAAAGAAAAGCCGACGGCCGCGACCGCCTGGGCGACGGCCGAAGTGCCACCGGTTATAGAAAGCATCGAGGCCCCGACCGCCGACATCGACATAAAATGGGAGGAGTGGTCGGCCACCGGCTTGGGCGACGCGAAAATCGATTGGCCCGCGGGCGCCGGCTGCGCCAAGGGCGCGCTTTACCTCGTCGGGACTCGTAAACTAAAGGGAAGCAGTGCGGCCACGAAGCCTCGAGCCGAAATCGTATTCGTCAAATCCACACCGGGGCGCCTCGACGAAGTTGCAGCTTACCCCAGCCGATTCGCGGAGCGCGCGTACGCGTCTTTGGCGCCGGGTCCCGGCAACCGTCTATGGTTTATCGGGGGAATGTATACGCCGCCGCCCTTGAAACTTGCGCCGGAGGGGCAACTGAATTACGCCGAACTCGGGACGCCCGTGGGCGAGGTGTACGTTTGGACGCCGGGTCGCGCGGACCTGAAGCTCGAGACGTACCTACCAATACCGCGCGGCAAAGCCGGGACGACGTTCCACGAAGGCGACTTATACGTCGTAGGCGGCATTTTCGACGCCGCTAACCCCGCTGACCAGAACAACCGCCAACTACATCGTTATAACCCGGGCGAGGGCCTATGGACCAAGCTGCACCACATCCCGGCCCCGCTCGCGCAACCCGCGGCCGCCGTGGCCCAAGGCGGCCTATACGTAATCGGCGGGAACCAGCTTAAACCCGTCCACGTCTCCGGCGCCGTCTATCGCTACGACCTGACGGTATACAAGTGGCAAAATATGCCGCGGCTCCCGGCGCCCCGGTTCGGCGCCGCGGCGTACGCGGTCGGCGATTACATTTACGTCGTGGGCGGCTGCGAGGCCAAGGCGCTCGGCGCGCCCGACCGGATGGCCCTTAAATCATTCCGCTTCGACCTCGCCAACAAACGTTGGGAAGAGCTGCCCTCCCCCCTTCCCGAAGGATGCATGCTCTCCGCCTTCGACGGTTCCTACTTCTACTTAGTGGGTATACATAAGACCTACCGCGGCCGCATCACCAAAATAAGGCGCTAAGCGCGCGGCCGATCTATGGACATAACGAACCTCACGGCGTTGGAGATTGCGGCCAAGGCGCGCGGCGGCGAGCTGACGCCCGGCGAAGTCGTCGACGCGTTCCGGCGCCGCATCGACGCTCACGGCGCCGCGGTCAGCGCTTTTCTGTGTTTAAACGAACGCGAAAACAAACATAAAACAAACGGCCCTTTGGCCGGCGTGCCGGTCGCGGTCAAAGACAACATCTGCACCGAATGGTTGCCCACGACCGCGGGCTCGCGCGTCATCGAAAACTATCGGCCGCCGTACAACGCGACCGTCGTCGAACGGTTGCTCGCGGCCGGCGCCTACGTCATCGGCAAAACGAACCTCGACGAATTTGGGATGGGCTCGTCGACCGAATACTCCGCGTTCTTCCCCACTAAAAACCCCCGCGACCTGAGCCGGGTCCCAGGGGGCTCGAGCGGCGGCTCGGCCGCGGCGGTTTGCGCCGGGCTCGCGCCCGTCGCGCTCGGCTCGGATACCGGCGGCTCCATTCGCCAGCCGGCGGCGATGTGCGGCATCGTCGGCCTTAAGCCGACGTACGGCCGCGTCCCGCGCTACGGCCTGATAGCCTTCGCGCCCTCCTTCGACCAGATCGGCCCGCTCGCCCGGACCGTGAAGGACGCAGCCCTAATCCTAAACGTTATCGCGGGCCACGACCGGCGCGATGCTACGTCGAGCCGACGTGACGTGCCGGATTACGTCGCCGGCCTCGAGCGCGACTACGGCCCTTTTAAGGTCGGCCTGATCGAAGAGTTCTTCGGCGACGACGTGGCGCCGGGCATAAAGGCCGGGATAGAGAATGCCCTCCGCAAATTGGAACAGATAGGTCACGTCGTAGAGCGCGCCGCCATTCCCAGCGCCTCCTGGGCGCTGCCCACCTATTACGTAACCGCCTGCGCGGAATGCTACTCCAACCTCGCCCGTTACCAGGGCGTGCTATTCGGGCCGCGAGCGAACGGCTACGACGGCCCGGCGGACATGGTCGCGAGGTCGCGCGCCCGCGGTTTCGGCGGCGAGGTACGGCGACGGCTTGCCGCCGGCGGGTACGCCCTTTCGATCGGCTACCGCGACCGATACTACGCCAAAGCCCAAACAATACGCCAACATATGCGAGCTCAATTCGCCGCGGCGTTCGAGCAGTTCGATTTTCTCGTATATCCCGTTTCGCCGTTCACGGCATTCAAACTTAATACCCGCAACCTCGATCCGCAGCTAATGTATCTGGCGGACATCTTCACGGGCCTGGCTAACCTGGTTGGCCTCCCCGCCCTCTCGGTGCCGTGTGGCTTCGACGAGGAAGGGCTGCCGGTGGCGATTCACGTCATGTCGCGGCCCTGGGATGAAGAACGCTTGCTCGCCCTCGGCCATCGGCTCGAGCTCGAGCTGGCGCTGCCCCGCGACGCCGTTACGCCCAAGGCGCAATAAGCCGCGCCGGCAATCGAACGTTGAAAACCTCCGCCCTTATCAGGTTGGCCGCGAAACGCTGGCCCGAGCACACAAAAACGAGAAGGGAGATTGAAACGTGAGACGGAAAGCCGGCTTGCTGGTCGGCGCGGCAGCGAGCACGTTCGTCCTCGCCGCGTTCGGCACCGGTTGCTTGTTCGGCAACGAACCGGAGGAGCCGCCCGAGGTCCCGGCTATGACGGAACCGAAATACGTCCTCGCCAACGTCGAACGTTCTTTCAACGAACGGGACAAGAACCTACTCGACGATTGCCTTCAAACCGACTTCACGTTCTACTTCGACGCCGGCGACGTCGGCCGGAACCCGCCCGGGAGCGAATACCGTATCCCCGAATCATGGTCCAGGGCGGAATTTACGGGCGCATCCGCGAATATGTTCGCTAAGGCGTACAGCATTTCCCTATCCATACCGCGCGATAAAATCGGCAAGCCCAAGCAAGGGGTAACTTATTTCGTCGTGGAAAAAACCCCCCTCGACATCCTCGTTATGGTCGACGAATTGAACGGGTACCAAGCGGACCGGGGTTATTGCGACTTCGGGTTCGGGCAGCAAGCCGACGGCAAGTGGCGAATGGTCAACTGGTACGACCACACCAGCGCCGATTATGGAGACGAGCCGTCGACGCTCGGGAGAATCCTCGCGCTATATCGTTAAACGCAGGACGCCGGTTCACGTTCGACGGAAAAGGCAGGTTTAATGAAAATGTTTAACTTAAAACGACCATCCGGCGCCGCCAGCGCGGTGCTTCTTTTCGCGATTACGTTCTTCGTCGGCTGCGGCGAAGAGGAAGAGGCTCCCGTAGGCCCCGGGCCGTACCCGATGAACGAACCGAAGTACGCCCTGGCCAACGTCGAGTTGGCGTTCAACGGTTACGACGCGGGCCTCCTCGATAAATGCCTGGCCGACACGTTTCTATTTTATTTCGACCCCAACGACGTGGGCCAAAACGCCAACGGCTACGTGATGCCCGGCTCCTGGGCTCGGGTGGACTTCTTACAGGCGCCCCGAAATATGTTCGCGCGGGCGCAGAGAATTTCATTAAACAATAACTGGCGGGCCATCGGGTCGCCGGACCCCAACGAAACCTTTTACGTAGCCTACGCGGTCCCGTTGAAAATCGTCGTCGTGATCGACGCGAACAAAAGCTACGTATTGGACGACGGCACGTGCGACTACGAGTTTGAAAAGGACGCGGACGAGACATGGCGCGTCGTAAATTGGCGAGACCGCAGCCGCGCGGCCGGGTGTATCGGTTCCTTCACGCTGGGGCGCATATTGGCCAAATTTTATTTATAAACCCCCGGCAACGAGCGCCGGGCCTTTGGACCCCGGCGGGACGCGTGCCGTATCTCTCCGAACGCAAGTCGGCAAGTTCGACGTTGAGACAATATCCTTGACGCGGCCTCCCGGCAAATCTATAATCGCACGTTACCAACTACAAATTAAGCTGATAAGAATTTTAACGTTGCGTGAAACCTCTTAAATTCCATACGCGGGCGGTGCGCGGTACGGCGCTTCCTCGAGGCGCTCGAGCTTCGCGTCTTCGCCGTCAGCTTCGGCGACGCGCTGACGCTCGTGCAGCACCCGCCCGGCGTAACGCACGAAGTCTTCGAGGCGGAGCGCGCCGCCGGCGCGGGTACGGGGCCCAACTTCGTAAGAATACCGGCGGGGCGCGAAGACGCGGAAGACATTATTGCCGACCTGGCGCAAGCACCGGAAAAGGCGCAAATTTATCAAAGCGAGGTTTCATATGCGGCATATAATCCGTGCTGGGACGTTGTGCGGCGCCCTGGCCATCGTCGCCGGGTGTGTCTCCTACAAACAACACACTACCTTCGAAAGCGACGGCTCCGGGCGCATGGTCGTCGACGTGTGGGTTGACCGCCTCGAGACCGCCGAGGAGGAAGACCAGGCGGCAAGCGCGGAAACCGCACCCGAAATTAACGAGGAACTAGGCCCCGCGTTCGCCGGCCTCGACGGCGTCACCGTAGAGGAAAGTTGGGTCAAAGTCGAAGGGGAGGGAGACGAACGGCGCGAGCATTCGCGGCTCGTGCTCGCGTTCGATAAGGTCGAAAGGCTCGCCGGCCACGGCGTCTTCGAGGAACAAGAATTATCGTTTCAAAAAGACGGCGACGAGTTCGCGTTCACGCAAACTATCCAAAACGAGCTAGAAAAAGAACCGCAAGAATACTCGAAGGAGAGCGAAGAACTCGCGCGTTCGCTCTTCGAAGGCTACACGCTTACGTACACGGTGGTTATGCCCGGCCGCGTCGCCGATACCAACGGGACGCTGGGAGAGGACGGCCGAACCGTAACGTGGGAGTGGCCGCTCTACGACTTTTCGAACCAAGAGAAAATAATTATGACCGCCACTTCCCGAATGTAATTGCGGCCGACGCGGCCGGATAACGCGGTTGACAAACACAACGTGGGTAGTTAGAATCTTTTATCATTAATTGGGGCGCGCGGTGAAGCAACGCACGTCACTACGCCGACGAGGCAATCGCCGCCCGGAGCCGGCTTTATTATAGGAGGATTTATCGTGGGTTTCAAAATTTTCGCGTTAGCGGCCTTGGCCGTGGCCTTGGCCGTCGCCGCGGGTTGGGCGGACCAAGGCCGGGGCCTCGCGCTCGACGCCGACAACCCGGGCGCTGCGTTCGGGAAGGTAGCGCTCATCATCGCGGCCATACTCTGCGCCATAATCATCGTCGTCATCATCGTCGTGATTATCGTCCTCCTCACGAAAAAGAAACCCCCCGCGCGCGCCGAACCTTCCGAACCCGCACGGCCGTCCGAACCGTCGAAGGCGGAGGGCCCGTCGGAACCCGAGCGACCTTCCGAGCCGGAGGAACCGGGCGGCGAGTCGTAGTCAAGAGCTTCGCCAAACCGGAAGGGAGGGCGGCCGAGCGCCGCCCTTTACTTTCGATAAGGGGTATATTAGAATAATTAAAAATAAACCTGAACGGGCAAGGGCCGCGTAATGGCGAAACAAAGCAAATTGATCGAACAGCTTATAAATGAACTGACCAAAATGCCGGGCATAGGCCGCAAGACCGCCCAGCGCCTCACCTACTTCCTCCTTAAAGCCCCCGACGATTACGTCACCAATTTGGCGCGGCTCCTGAACGAAATAAAAGAACGCGTAAAGCCGTGTCGGGAATGCGGCAATCTGACCGAGGTCGAACTGTGCGCTTTATGCGCGGACGAGACCCGCAACCGGCAACTTATCTGCGCGGTAGAGGACCCCGCCGACATAGCCCTTATCGAACGCACCGGCGAATTCAACGGCGTCTACCACGTCCTGATGGGCGTCATATCGCCGTTGGAAGGCATCGGGCCGGACCAATTGCGCCTGGGAGAACTCGTGAAGCGGGTCCAGACGGGCCGCGTCGTCGAAGTAATCGTGGCGACGGACCCCGACGTGGAGGGCGATACGACCGCCTACTACATCGCAAAGTTGCTCTCGCCTTTGAGGGTGAAAGCGACGCGCATCGCGCGGGGCCTCCCCGTCGGCGGCGACCTCGACTTTGCGGACGAAGTGACGCTCGCGAAAGCCATAGCCGGTCGTCAAGAAATCGAGAAATAAACGCACGCCGAGCCAGGCGGCGGCAAAACTATGAATAAAAATAGCCGGGCGTCACGACCCGGCTTCATTTCTTAGACTTACCCTTACTTAAAAAGGACTTTGACGCGGCCCAACGAGGCGGGCGCGACGCCGACGCCAGCGACGTCAACCTTCCACAACCGCCCGTTGCCCGCCGCCGTGCCGACCCACAAGTAGCTGCCGTCGTAAGTAGACCCTCGCACTCCCTCCGCCGGCGCGTTAAAAGACGCCACCGCTATACCGTTCGAAACGTCCACGGCGATAACGCGGAATTTCTTCTCAAAATCGTCGTATTCCGGGAACCACAAAAGCCGGCCGTCCCAAGCGGGATCGTATATCTCGTAGTAATCCGAATATGACCTTAACACCTTGCCGTCGATGCGCATTTGAAAGTAAGAGTACGGGGGTTCACCGCTTCGCTCCGTACCCCACAAGTGGAAGCCGGACCACGCGAAACCCCAGCCCACGTTCCAACCCGCCTTGAAAGAAGACGCCACGCTACCGCCCCACGCGAACCGGTAAACACGGTCCGTGGCGCCGTTGCCGGCCCAAAAATATTTCCCGTCGTGGCCTAAGCCGACGGTATCGGCACCGGCTTTTACGAACTTAAAGGAGCCGAGGACTTTCCCGTTGTTCGGGTTAACCTTCCAAATGAGATAAGGCGACGTTTCGCAGAAACAATAAAGGTCACCCTTCGCCCAGGCGAGGCCGGAAGGGTTGGCCGCCGGCGCGGGGAACGAGGCGACCACCTGGCCGAAGCCGGCAAACGTAGACGTACCAAACGTCAACGCCGCCAGGGCCCCGAGGGCGAACGACGGAAGCGCGATAATTCTCATACACGTACCTCTTCCATTCGTAACGCCCCCAATATAAAAGTTTCACGGGAAATAATCAAGTGAAAACTGCCCGAGGTTCAGGGAGGGTTATCTCGCGCGGGATTTTTACGCGGCGGGGGTAAAAAAATGTTTTCTTTATAAAACGACTTTATGTTATAATGAAAAAGGTTTCGTATAAATACTTATCCATACTTAATTAATTAAAAAGCAGTATAAACTAACCCCCGAAAATACGTCGTGGTTGTTGGAATTAAAGGGGCGCCGGAAAAAGGCGAAGGCAGTTGTTTTGCCCCTTCTGTTAAAAATTGCACAAACTCGAACAACTAAGCCAACTTTACCGAGGTGAGACGAATTGCCCGACAAAATTCTTGAAATCCGGTGGCACGGCCGCGGCGGCCAGGGCGTAAAGACCGCGGCGATGTTGTTCGCCGAAGCCGCGTTCGAGGGCGGAAAATTCATCCAGGGCTTTTCGGACTACGGCCCCGAGCGTTCCGGCGCGCCCATACAAGGTTTCACGCGGCTGAGCGACGGCCCCATTACCCTCCACAACTTCATTACGCGGCCGGACGTAGTAGTCGTCCTCGACCCCACCCTCTTGGGAACCGTGCCCGTGACGGAGGGCTTAAAACCCGGCGGCAAGGTCGTTTTGAATACCGCGCACGAACCCGCGGAGCTGGCCGATAAATTGGGGGTGGGCAAAGAGCAGGTCTTCGCCGTCGACGCGAGGAAGATATCGCTCGAGGTCATGGGGCGGGATATGCCCAATTCCCCGATGATCGGCGCGCTGGTCAAAGTCCTCGGCCTCGTGGAATTGCCGTGGGTCAACAAAACCTTCGAGAAAAAATTCGGCGCGAAATCCCAAAAGGTCGTCGACGCCAACGTCGCGGCGATAAAAAGGGCGTACGACGAAGTCCGCGGGACCGCGACGTAACGCGCGGAGGATGGTGAAAATGGAAAAAAAGAAGGGCTGGAAAGAAATCCCTTTAGGCGGCTTGATAACGGAGGCCGGTAATGCGGAGGAATACGAAACCGGTTCTTGGCGGACCTTCAAACCGGTCTTGGACAAAGAGACTTGCAACAACTGCCTTATATGTTGGATATTCTGCCCGGATACGTCGATCGTCGTCGAGAACGAGGAGATGGTAGGGTTCGACTACGTGCACTGTAAAGGCTGCGGCATCTGCGCCGCGGAGTGTCCCAAGAAAGCCATCGAAATGGTTCTCGACCAAGAGGAATAGGAGGCCCTTATGGCCAAAACGGCCGTGGAAACTATAAAAGTACCGCTCGCCGGCAACGACGCCGCGGCGTACGCTATGAAGCAGGTAAACCCGGACGTCGTCGCGGCCTACCCCATAACGCCGCAAACCGAGCTTATGCAAGCGTTCGCGCAATACGTCGCCGACGGCGAGGTCGATACCGAACTCATCCCGACGGAGAGCGAACACTCCGCTATGAGCGCCTGCGTCGGCGCCGCGGCCGCGGGCGCGCGCACTATGACGGCCACCTCCGCCAACGGCTTCGCGCTAATGTGGGAAGTGCTCTACATCGCCGCGTCGCTTCGCCTCCCCATCACCATGACCGTCGTCAACCGCGCCCTCTCCGGCCCCATCAACATCCACTGCGACCACTCCGACTCGATGGGCGCGCGCGATGCCGGTTGGATGCAGATGTACGCCGAGAACCCGCAGGAGGCTTACGACCTCCTGCTCGTCGCCCTCAAGGCCGCGGAGAATCACGACGTACTTCTTCCAACCATGGTTATGTACGACGGTTTCATTATCAGCCACACGATGGAGGTCGTAGAAATCCTTCCCGACGAGGCGGTGAAGAAATACGTCGGCCCCTACAAACCCGCCTACGCCATGCTGCTCGACGAAAAGCCGTTCACCGTGGGGCCGCTCGACTTCCACGACTATTACTTCGAGCACAAGCGGCAAGAAATCGAGGGGACGGAGCACGCCCCCGCGGCGCTCGCGCAAGCCGCGGCCGAGTACGAGAAGATCAGCGGCCGCCACTACGGCCCCGTCGAGACGTATCGGGCCGACGACGCCGACGTCATAATGGTCGCGCTGGGCTCGACCGCCGGGACGACCCGTTACGTCGTCGACGTCCTACGAGACCAGGGCAAGGCGGCCGGCTTGATGAAGCTGAGAACGTTCCGTCCCTTTCCCCACGCCGAGGTCGCCGGGGCGCTCGGGAAGGCGAAATGCGTCGTCGTCTGCGACCGCGTCGCCTCCTTCGGCGCGTTCGGCTCGCCCACGTTCATGGAAGTGCGGAGCGCGCTCTACGAGGTGCCGGAAAGGCCGCAGGTAATCAACTACATCTACGGCCTTGGCGGCCGCGATACCGGCCCCGACCTCTTGGAGCAAGCGTTTGCGGAAGGCTTTCGCGTGGCCGAGACCGGCGAGATAAAACAACACGTAGGCTACCTAGGCGTGCGTTAATTACCTCCGACGGAAACACCTCAAGGAGTGACTAGATGACGACGTTGAAACAGCTATCTCACCGCGAGGAGCGCTTCACGGGCGGCCATCGCCTTTGCGCCGGCTGTGGCGCGGCCATCGTCGCCCGCCAGGTCGTGCTCGCCGCGGACGGGCCGGTCGTAGTCGGCACCGCGACCGGCTGCCTGGAAGTCGCGACGACGCTGTACCCCTACACCTCCTGGAAGGTCCCCTGGATCCACAACGCCTTCGAGAACGTCGCGGCAACGATATCCGGGGTAGAGACCGCGTACCGCGCGTTCAAAGAAAAAGGTAAAATAGATAAGGAGTTCCATTTCGTCGCCTTCGGCGGCGACGGCGGCACCTACGACATCGGCATACAGGCGCTCTCCGGCGCGCTCGAGCGCGGCCATAAGATGCTCTACGTATGCTACGACAACCAAGCCTATATGAACACGGGCATCCAGCGCTCAGGCGCGACGCCCAAGGGCGCCTCCACCACGACCGCGCCCGCGGGTAAAGTAATCCCCGGTAAACTGCAGCGCCGCAAGGACCTGACCGCCATCGTCGCCGCACACCACATCCCGTACGCGGCGCAGGCCGCGCCCCATAACTTTATGGACCTCACGCGCAAGGTCGAGAAAGCCCTCGCCGCGGAGGGGCCCTCGTTCATTAACATCCTCGCCCCCTGCCACCGCGGCTGGCGCCACGCGCCCGAACAAACGCTCGAGGTCACGCGCATCGCTGCGAAAACCTGCTTCTGGCCCCTCTACGAAATTATAAACGGCGAGTGGAAACTGAATTACAAACCGAGGAAAAAACTCCCCGTCGAGGAGTGGCTCAAGTTCCAAGGGCGCTTCGACCATCTATTTAAAGACGGCGGCCATCCCGAGCTCGTCTCCGAAATTCAAGCCGACGTCGACCGCGACTGGGAGGACCTGCTAAGCCGGTGCGGCGAGCTGCCGCCGCGCGAGCGCCGCGAGGAAGAAGCCGAGAAATAACAACCGCCCGAAATCGAAGAACGCGAAAGCCGCCCGCGAGGGGGGCCTTGCGCTAAGTTCTCTCGCCGCGGTTTACCGTTGACTTTACGCCGCGTTTGTTTTAGTTTATACTAAGAGAAAAGGGACTGGAAAGGCCAAACCCGAAGGAGGAGTTGCGGACGTGAAAGTTGCGACCTACGTATGCGCCGCGCTAAGCTGCGTCGCGGCGGCGTCGGCGGGACAATATATACTGTTCGGGCCGAAACCGATAAGCAGCTCGACTTGCCCGTGGGATTGTTGTTGAGGTATGGATGCCGTTCGGATCCAGGGACTGGTTCTGAAAGCAGACGGCCTCCCCGCGGGGGAAATTACCAAATGGGAATGGCACGGAAAAGGCGAGGGTACGCCGAACGTATTCCATGATTTCAAGATGCGCCTCTGCCACACGTCGCTGGGGACGCTGGGAACTAAGTACGCGTCGAACTACGACGGGAACACCCCCGTCACGGTGCTCGAGGCGCCACACTTCAACTTCCCCGCCTACGGCGACGATTGGTTCGGCTGGAACTTCGCCAAAACCTTCCCCTACAACGGGAGGGACAACCTCATAATCGAATTGTGGTGGGACGGCCACGACACCAAAGGCGGCATCATGACCTATTTCCGCTTCGGTTTCGAAGGGCGATGCGTATATTCCACGAAAGCCCACGGCCAGCCCACCTACGGGTACCCCGACGCCGGCAAAATCTGGAAATACGAGTACTACATGCGCGTAACGGCCCGGGGAGAGCCGGTCGAGAGTACCGCCCTCGGCCGAATCAAAGCGCTATACCACTAGGGACGGGCCCCGCCCGTCGCCGGTCCCGGCATTAATAACCCGATACCAAGATACCGCCCGCGAGGGCGGTTTCTATTTAGTAAAATAAATACGGCGGCCACGCCGTTTCCGGGGCCCGTTCGACGGGACAAAATCAAACGGTATAACTTGCTTTAAGCAACTTTTTCTGCTAAAATCCCGTAATTTATTAACAAGCACTTCATATATAGAATGGCGTTGATTAAGACGGCAGGCGCGTTCATCGCGATAAGCTCGAGCGCACTCGCCGCCGAGCTTACGCTCGAGGAGGCGATAGATTTCGCCCTCGCGCGCAGCCCGGCCGCGGTCGCCGCGGAGGCGACGTACCTCGCCGCGCGCGCGGACCTCTACCAGGGCTGGGGCGGCGTCCTCCCGAGCGCGAGCACATCCTACTCGGCCTCGCGCTACTTCGACCGGGAGGCGTTCCGCCTCGGCGGCTACGAGATCCCCGGCTACAAACCCCCGCTCCACTACTATTACGCGGAGGCCCGGCTAGACCAACCCGTTTTCGCCGGGGGCAGGCTATGGTGGGGCGTTATGTCGGGTCGGGCGTCGGCTCGAGCCGGCGCGGCAAGCCGCGGCCAGCAACGCCAACAGCTCGTCGTCGACGTCGCCCGCGCCTACCTCGGCGTCTTAAAAGCCAAGGGCCTAAAAGAGGTCGCCGAGCTTTCGCTGGAGGCGAGCCGTGAAAACGAGGAGCTCGCCCGGGCGCAGTACGAAACCGGCGCCACCTCGCGGGCCGAATACCTCAAGGCCGTCGTCCAAAGAGGCACGGATGATATCGCCCGCATCGCCGCGGAAGCCGCCGTCGAAACCGCCCGCCTGGCGTTCTTCAACACGGCCGGAATGGAACCGGACGACGACCTCACTTTCGCCCCGGTCGAGGCCGCGCCCCCCCAAGACCTTCCTCCCCCCGAGGAATTGACGGGGGCGGCTATGGCCAAGCGCCCCGACGTCACTAAGACGCGCGAAGAGAGGCGCGTCGCGGACCTGGGCGTTCGCTCAGCCGCGGCCGGCTGGTTCCCCTCCCTCGCCGCGTCCGCCACGTACGACTGGAACGACTTCAACGCACCCTCCCGGGAAAGCTGGAACGACCTCGACGAGTGGACCGTCGGCGCAACCGCCTCCTGGTACCTCTTCGACAGCTTCCAAACCAAGGCCAACGTCGACCGGGCGCGGGCCGCGGCCGCCACCGCGCGCGTAGCGGACGCGCGACTGAGAGACGCCGTGGCGCTCGACGTCACACGCGCTTATTACGAATACAAGAAACAAGCGGAAACCGTCGTCGTCGCCGAGGAGACCGCGGCCGCGGCGGAAGAGGAATTCGCCATCGTCCAGGAACTCTACAAATTGGGCGGCGCCTCGACGCTCGAGCTAACTGACGCGCAGGCGCGTTTCGTCGAAGCCCGGAACTCACTCGTCGAAGCGAAGTACGATTTCCTCATCGCCGACTTCGACCTCCAAAGGTCGCTCGGCGAGTTGGAATACTAATAATGCATCTGCTTAGAAATAAAAACGGCAAACTCCGCGCCTGGCTGAGGCTGCTTATGTTTTACGCCGCCGCGGCGGGTGCCGCCTTGGCGTTAATGGTCGCCCTCGCGGCCATCCTGCCTTTGAGGCAAGAAGTAAAACTGCACCCCAATTCGCTGGCCGCGATAAACCCGTGGTTGCTCGCCTTTTACGGCCTGGTCGTCCTCGCCGCGGCCGCCGCGGTCACCGTAGCCGCGCGCGGCCTCCTGGACGGCAAAGCCCCCCTCGCGTCGTTGGGCTTAAGGCCGAGGGGCGCGCCGGCCGGCCTATCCCTCGGCTTCGGCGGCGGCGTATTATTCTTGGCGATTACGTGCGGCCTTATCGCCTTAGCCGGCGGGGCCGGCTTTCGACCCCCGTTTTCCGCGGCCACGGCGCTCGCCGCCGCGACCGGCCCGTTGGCCTACTTCGCGGTCCTCGCCGCGCTCGAGGAGCTTGCGTTGCGAGGCTATCCCATAAAGGTCCTCGACGAGTCGTGGGGGCGCGCCGGCGCCGTACTTTCCACATCGGTGGTTTTCTCCCTGCTCCACCTCCTGAACCCGGGCGCGGGCGTCCTTCCTTTCGTAAATGTAGCCCTCGCCGGCGCCATCCTCGCGCTGCTTTACCTGCAAAGCGGCTCGCTGTGGCTCGCGATAGGCTTTCACTGGGGTTGGAACTTCGCCGAGGGCGGCGTCTTCGGCTTCCCCGTGAGCGGCGTCGCGTTCAACCCACGGCTACTTAAAGTCGCGACGAAAGGTCCGGTTTGGCTTTCGGGCGGTTCCTTCGGGCCCGAGGGCTCGGTCGCCCTTACGGTCACGAGCGCGGTATTGATATTATTGCTTGTGACGAAGAGAATCCCCTATCCCAAAACGCCGTCCGGCGCAATCGCCGGGGGGGCATCGATATGAAACGTCAAATAAAAATGACAAAAATACGTTGGGCTATAGTTGTTATAATATGGCTCGTAGTGATTTCGTGCCCGCTTTTGGTCGCCAACTCCAAACGTCAGCGGATCCCTACCGTGCGCGTGACCACGGCTTCGGAAACCGACATCACGTCCTACGTATCGGGGCCGTCGGCTGTCGACCCCCGCGTAAACGTAGAGATATCGGCGAACATAATGGGCAAGGTGACGAAGATCTACGTCGAGGAGGGCCAGCGCGTCGCCGCGGGCGACGTCTTGTTGGAGCTGGAACAAACGCAATATCTCGCCGGGCGCGACGAAGCGGGCGCCGCTTACCGGAGCGCCGTCCGCTCGCTGGAGCTCTCGCGCGCCAAGTGGAAAACGGCGCAAGAAGTCTACCGGCGCAAAAAGGAGCTTTACGAAAAGCGTCTCATATCCCAAGAGCAATACGAACTCGCCGAGACCCAATTCCAGGGCGAACGCACGGAATACGACCTCGGCCGCGACAACGTCGTACGCGCGCGAGCCGCTCTCGTGCAGGCCAAGGATTCGCTCTCCAAAACGGTCTACACCTCACCCATCGACGGCGTCGTAACCTCCCTCAACGTCGAAGAGGGCGAGTTCACCGTCGTGGGGACCCTCAATACGCCCGGGACCGTAATGCTCACGGTCGCGGACCTGGCGGCCATGCAGGTCTTAGCGGACATCGACGAGACCGACGTCGTCGACGTCGACTTAGGACAGCGGGCCTCGGTAACGGTGGACGCTTTCCCGGACGAAATCTTCCGCGGTAAGGTTATCGAAATCGCCTCGAGCGCCAAAGAATCCCTCTACGCCGCGACCGAGGAAAAGACCTCCGCCGACTTCGAGGTCAAGGTACTGCTCACGGGCGACACTTCGGCCCTGCGGCCCGGTATGACCGCGACCGCGGACGTCATCACGGCCGAGGCGAAAAACGTAACCGCGATACCCATCCAGGCGCTGGTAACGCGCACGCGCGAGACGGTGGAGACGTGGAAAGAGGCGCGCAAAGGCCCGCGCGGCGCGAAAAAGGCGCCGGAAACGAAACGAGCCGGCGAGCCAGACCTCTTTCGCGCCGACTACGTCAAAGGCGTCTTCGTACTCGAGGAGGAAAAACCCCTCGTAAAGCGGGCCCGCTTCGTCGAGGTCGAAGTGGGCATAATGGGCGAAAGAGACGTACAGATTAAAAAAGGGCTCAGAGGGGACGAGACGATCGTAGCCGGCCCCTATAAAACGCTACGCCGGTTAAACGACGGCGACCTCATTCGCCTCGAAAAAGGGAAACCAATCGAAGAAGAGGCGTCCTGATGGCCGAACCGTTAATAAGGCTCCGCGACATAACCAAAATTTACCAAATGGGGGGCGAAGACGTCGTCGCCCTTAAAGACGTCAACCTCGACATCGAGCGCGGCGAATATTTCGCGATTATGGGGCCTTCGGGCTCGGGCAAGTCCACGTTGATGAACGTCATCGGCTGCCTCGACGTTCCGACGACCGGCTCCTATCACCTTAACGGGCAAGAAATAGCCGCGGCCACCGAAGACGAACTCGCGGCGATACGCAACCGCGAAGTCGGCTTCGTATTCCAAACCTTCAACCTCCTCCCACGCGCCACGGCCTCTAAAAACGTCGAGCTCCCCCTGATATACGCCGGCATCCCGCCCGAGGGGCGACGGAAGCGCGCGGCCGAGGTCCTCGCCGCGGTAGGGCTCGCCAAACGCGGCCACCATAAACCAAACGAAATGTCGGGCGGCGAAAGGCAACGCGTCGCCATCGCCCGCGCCCTCGTCAATCGCCCCTCCGTCGTACTGGCCGACGAGCCTACGGGAAATCTCGATACGAAAATAGGCGACGAAATATTATTGGTATTTCAACGGATAAACGACGAAGGGAAAACGGTCATCGTCGTTACGCACGACCCGGACGTGGCCGCGCGGGCACAAAGGACCATCTTGCTCCGGGACGGCCGCGTCGTCGAGGATACGCGCTAAAATAAAAACCGCCCCGAGGGGCGGCGGGGGGAGAGTATTTTTTCAATATATATCGGCGGGCACGCCGGCCTCTTCGCATACGCGCCGCGCAATCGCCGCGAGCCGTTCCCGCGGGACCATCTGGACGCCCGCCCGCGCTACGGGCCGGTCCGTAGTATAGACCTGCACGCTCGAGGGTTTGACGACGCCCACCGCGCGAACGTAATCGGCGACGGCCTCGTCGTCGGCGTTGCCGGGATTCCCGGTTATGAAACACGACTGTACGGCGAAGTTATCCAAAGTGCCGAGACCTTCCAAAACGTCGTCGAAGCGATCGCCGGTCACGGGATTATTGACCGCGGCAAAAAGCTTTGCGGATCCGGCGTCCAGTTTCATTATGGGCGCGTCCAACGACGCGAGGGCGGCCTTGATCGTTGGTTCGCCGACGGTGCTCGAGTTCGAGAGTATAGCCAGCTTAGCCGTCGGGCACCGCTCGTCCCGCACGGACAGCACGGCCTCGACCATCGCGGGAAAACGCGGGTGCAGCGTCGGTTCGCCGTTGCCGGAGAACGTAATATAGGCCGGCGCGGGAATCGTCGCGAGCGCCGCGGCAAGCGCCTCGACGACGTTGTCCACCGACGGCAATATATTCTCCAAGCCTTTGCTCGAGGCGACGTGACACGTCGTGGGGCCGTACTGGCAATAGACGCAGTCGAACGAACAGACGTTGGCCACGGTCGAGGATAAATTGATACCCAGCGACGGCCCGAGGCGCCGGGAGGCGATGGGGCCGTAGATAACACTCTTTTGTAACGCAAGGAACGCCACGGCGCATATCATAAAATAAATGCCGACCTCAGACAATAGTAAATGAGGGGTGTCGCGCGATGGCCGAATGCAAGCTCGAGGAAAATCTGACCTCCTGCAATTGTACGTACGAACCGTGCAGTCGGAAAGGGCGCTGCTGCGAATGTATAACTTTTCACAGGTCGATGGGCGAACTGCCCGCGTGCTACTTCGACGCCGCCGCGGAACGGACCTACGACCGGTCCAAAGGCCACTTCATCCGTTGCCGAACGCGCTAGCGGAAAATCGTTGACCCGCGGCGCGGCATAGTTTATATTTTTTAGGGTCGTTCTCGGCTTTTGACGAAAGGTATTCGTTACCCAAAGATGAAACTCTCGATCGTAATTCCGGCCTTTAATGAAGAGGCCACGGTTAAAGAGATAATCGACCGCTGCCGGGCGTTGCCGCTCGACAAAGAGGTAGTAGTGGTCGACGACGGCTCGAGCGACGGCACAGCCGACGTTCTCGCGAAAGAAGACGGCGTCGACGGCGTCACGGTCCGCTACCACGAAAAAAACCGCGGCAAGGGTGCCGCGATACGGACCGGCATCAAAGAATGCAGCGGCGACATAGTAGTCATCCAGGACGCCGACCTCGAGTACGTCCCGGAAGAATTTCCCAACCTGATCCAGCCCATCGTCGAAGGGTACGCCGACGTCGTCTACGGCTCGCGCTTCCTGGGGACCCACCGCGTATTCAAGGTCCTCCACTACTTCGGCAACAAGCTCCTGACGCTGATAACCAACATCCTCTACGACACGATGCTCACCGACATGGAGACCTGCTACAAGGCGTTCCGCGCCGAGGTTATAAAGAACGTAGAGATAAAGTCGGACCGCTTCAACTTCGAGCCGGAGATAACGGCGAAAGTTTTTAAACAGAAGAAACTCCGCGTATACGAGATGCCGATCTCGTACCACGGCCGAGACTACGACGAGGGCAAAAAGATAACCTGGCTCGACAGCATACCGGCGCTCTGGGCCCTCATTAAATACCGTTTCACCGACTGAAAATGCTACGGTTTTTCCCGGTGGCGTGGTCGGCGGCCGTCATAGGGCCGGCAAAGCAGGGACGAAGTACGTAACGCGCTCCGCGCAAGGTGCCGGCTTAGCAGGCCGAAGGATGGCAAGAAACGGCGAGAGGAACGCGCTTTGACGGGTTACGCGGAATAAAATCAATTATGATATTAAAGTGCACGACGTGTAGCCTTCAGATCTGCAGCGCGGGCCCGGCCGCGGGGAAATACCCCGACTTCTGTCCCGCGACCCAAGCGCCCGAAATATTGGCGGAAGCGCGAAGGGTTTACGCTGACGACGAAATAACGCGCGTCGTCGCCGCGGAAGCAGCCCGCACGGAGGCCGCGGGGTACTGCCGCGAAACGCGCGTCGAAGAGATTATGAGCTTCGCGCGGCGGCTGGGGGCGTCGCATCTCGGCGTCGCGTTCTGCGTCGGTCTGTGTCGCGAGGCGGCACTCGCGCAGGAGATCTTCGAGGCCGGCGGCTTTCGCGTAAGTAGCGTATGCTGTAAAGCCGGGGCTATTCCGAAAGAAGAGATAGGCCTCCGCGACGACGAGAAAGTAAGGCCGGGGCAATTCGAGGCGCTGTGCAACCCCGTCGCCCAAGCGCGCCTTCTCGCCGGCGCGGGGACGGGATTGAACGTCGCCGTCGGCCTGTGCGTGGGGCACGACAGCCTCTTTTTTCGTCACTCCGCGGCGCCGGTTACGGTCCTCGTCGCCAAAGACCGCGTCACGGGCCACAACCCTGCCGCGGCACTTTATACCAGCCGATCCTATTACAGACAACTACTCATCGCTAAGCCAGCGAACTCGAGCGAATAGGGGGCAGCCGTGCAAGCGCTGGTCATAGAAGACGGAAAATTTTCCATAGATGAATCGTACGCGAAGCCGGTGCCCGAGCGCGACGAAGCGGTCATCAAAGTAAAATACGCCGGCATCTGCGACACCGACGTTCAGTTGGCGTCGGGTTACTTATCTTTCGAGGGGGTGGCCGGCCACGAGTTCGTGGGTGTCGTCGAGGGCGGCTCGGAGGCGTGGCTCGGAAAGCGCGTCGTCGGCGAGATCAACTGCCCGTGCGGCGTATGCGAACACTGCTTAGGGGGCCGGAGCAAGCATTGCACCTACCGCACCGTGCTCGGGATAGACGGCCGCGACGGCTGCTTCGCCGAGTATATAATGCTGCCGACGGCGAACCTGCACGAGGTTCCGGCGGCCTTAGCCGACGAGAAGGCCGTCTTCGCCGAGCCGTTGGCCGCCGCGGTCAACGTCGTCGAGCTGACGCACGTCGCGCCGACGGCTGAGGTCGCGGTCGTGGGCGACGGCAAGCTCGGCCTGCTCGTGGCCCAGGTCGCAAGCCTCAGCGGCGCGGACGTCGTCGTCGTAGGCCACCACCCGCGCCGCGCCGACAAACTCGCCCAAATGGGTCGGCCGGTCCCCATAATAAAACCCGACGACGCGCCCGGCGGTCACTACGACGTCGTCGTCGAGTGCACGGGTGCCGCCGACGGCCTGCAGCACGCCCTCGGCTACGTCCGCCCCCGGGGGACCGTCGTCCTGAAAACCACCATCGCGGACCCGTACAACGTGGACCTCGCGCCCGCGGTCGTCAACGAGGTCGCGGTCGTGGGGAACCGCTGCGGGCCGTTCCCGCCGGCGTTAAAACTCCTAAGCGAAGGCCTGATAGACCCGACGCCCTTAATCGAAGAGATACATCGCTTCGCTGAGCTGCCGGACGTGCTCGCGCGCGGCGCGCCGGGCCTGAAGCACCTCATAAAGTTCGAATAAAAAAGGCGGCCGCAAGGCCGCCTCTTCTTTTACGAAAAGCTCACCTTAACCAATCTAATTTATATACGACGGCTTCGCGGTAATTATTTAAAAGCAACATATCCGCGTCGGGCGTAATGTTTCCCGATAACCTACCGTTTACCCTACCCGCTAAACGGATTTCACCCACTAGTCTATCGCGGCGTAATATTACGGCGCCGGTATCGTAGTCGCCACTTTTAACACCGCATTGGTATGTTAAAAGTACCACTTCCCCGTCGTTCGAAACATATCCCCCGCGGATAGATGAGGCGATTTTCCGGTTTTTAATCGTACGTACGATTTTACCCGTTTCGGATTCGAATAAGGTAATACCGGCGGCCCGGTCCGGGATTAAAGCTATGTACTCTTCATTATCCGAAACGAAAAACTGTAGTCCCGGATGCCCTTTGCCGAGCTTGCGCTCCCATAATTTTCCCCCGTTGGCGTCGTATACCTGTATGCCGCGTTCAGATTTCGGGTGGTCGGTATCGGTAAGCGAGTTCCCGTGGGGGTCGACGACGTCTTCGCGCTTAATGAAAAACCCGGTCTGTACGATGATATTCCGAGAACCATATATATTGTAGTCCCCGTTCAAACACGCAGACCTACAAGCGAAATTAGGGTCAAGGTGTGTAATTACTCTCCCCGTTGCGGAATAAACGGCAGTACCGCCGGGCCAATCGCTCGGAACGTAGGGGGTTTCGCCCACGAGTAAAAAATCGCCCTCTTTCGATACCGCGTGGAACGGGGCGACGGGCCCTTTAACTTCCGACGCGTTTCCGTCTTTGTCTATGAGCGTTATGCGTCCGTGGAAGTCGGAAGCGAAAAAAACCGCGACGTAGTCGCCGTTGGGCGATATCCGCGGATAACCTTCGGCACGCTTCTCCCATATCAAACGGCCTTCGCTCGAATACAATTTCTTCGTATCAGGATACGCGTTTAAAAAATCGCCGCTTGTAGGTCTACAGACCCCTTCAATAGTTAGGTAAGCACTCCCGTCGCGCGCTGGAAAATACATCGTTGGGTAGGATATACCGCTTAACGCCACGTCCTTAAATATAATCTCCCCTCTTTCGTTCAAAAAAATTAAACTATTTATTCTTGGCACCTGGTAATTATTCAATACGTACCGAAAGGGAATGGCCACCTGCCTCTCCGGGGCCAATCGTTCGTTTAAGTTGAAGACAACCTTGCCGTCTACGATCGCGAGGACCTTCTCGAACTTAACCGCCGCCTCGTCCACGTTATCGAACTCGAACGCGGCGCCGCTGCTTGCCGCGGATAATATAGTCGTACCGAGCGCGATAACGCGTCGTACTACAAGTCTACGGCTAAACATAACTTAAGGCTCCCCCACGCCTCCCGCGGCGCCCTCCAATTTCTTTACGCGCTCCTCGAGCGCGCGGAGACGTCGCGCCTGCAAGAAGTCGCCGATTAAATTGATAACGTATAACAACGTAAGAAAAGAAAGCCATATCGCTACCCATCTCATCTCGTCTTCCTCCGCTCAGTCGAATAGGGTCCAGTTGAACCCCACGTACGTGCGCATCCGCCGCGGCACCGAGTAGCCGGGCCTTATCACGTAATCGCGCGCGCGGTTTATGTTCTCGAGGTTACAGTACAACTGAAACGATACGACGGCAATCGAGACGTGCGCGCCCAGCTGCCAGTACGCCGGGAGCTCAAACCGGTACGGAATCTTTACGTCGGCGGCCGGCTCGGGTACGACCCTCTCGGGCGCCGGCGCCACGTTCCGCCGCGCGCCCGTATATTCGACGCGCGCCTCACCCCGAATCGCCAAATCGTCTTTGAAGAAACGCTGCAGGTACCCGAACTTAGCGAAGGCGCGGTGCCGCGGTACGAAACCTACCTCCTCGCCGTCCGCGCGCCGCGCGTCCGTATAACAGTAGCTCGCGCCCCAATCGAACCAGGGCGGTAGCGCGCCCTCCGCCGATGCCTCGAGCCCCCGGCGCTTAAGCTCCGCGGTCCAGTCGCCCTCGCCGTCGAGGTAGACGTCGTTGCCGCGGCTGTCGAAGTAGGCGATGCCCGCCTCCGCGACGCGCTTACGGTAAAGGCGCACGCCGGCCTCCCAGCCCCGCTCACGCGTTACCTCTTCGCGCCGGCCGAACTCCGCGGCCGCGGGAAGCCGCACGCCGCCGCTGAAAGAACCGTACGCCTTCAAGCCCGGCGCGAGCAAGGCCGACGCCGCCAGGCGAGGGCTCAGTGCGCCCCCCTTCCCCGCAAGCGCGTCGTAACCGGCGCCGGCCGCGAGGTAAAGCGAGTCCGCGGGCTTTATTTCCTCCAAGAGCCGCGCCGACGTTATAACGGCCTCTTCGCCGGCGTCGACGTTGGCCCGGGCGCCGCCCCCGCCCTCGAGCGTCAGCGCGCCGTTGCCCGAATGCGACAGGGTATAGGAAACGTCGCCCCGTCCCTCGTACGCCCTCGTCTGGTAGAGTCGCCGTTCCTCGGCGTCGTGGAACCAGCTCTTGGTCAATACGTAGTACCCCGAAGCCCGTAAATCCCCCTCCCCCCAACGCCGCCGGCCCGCGACGCGAACGCGGTCATGCCAGCTCTCCTGCAGGCCCGGCGCCCGCGGAACCGTAAACTTCTCGCGGACCTCCTCCCAACTCCAGGGATGCAAGACGGCCTCGTAGCCGCTGAAATGGCCGTACGTTACGTCGAGCTCACCCACGTCACGCCAGCGCCGAGCCACGCGGCCGTCGACGTTAGAGGAGGCGTCGCGGTCGCCGCCGTTCGGCTCCAACGTAAGTATGCGATTGCCGCTCGCGAAGAGGTCGACGCCCCGCGCCGTCATGCCGAAGTTGAATCGATACCGCTCGGTGTCGAAAGAGCCGTCGGCGGCGGAGAGCAGCGCGCGCGCCGATTCACGCGGCCCCTTCATCGTTTCAACCGCGACCACCCCCGCTACCGCCCGGTCGCCTAGCCGGTACGACGCCGGGCCCATTATAACTTCCACCCGCGCAATTGCCTCTACGGGAAAGACCTTAAGGTCCGCCCAGCCGGTAGCGAGGTCGTTGACCGGCACGCCGTCGACGAGGAGCAAAACCTCGCGGCCGCTCGAGCCGCGGAAGCGGGGCGTCATCGTCGGCCCCTCCCGGCCCGGAACGTATTCCACGTAGATGCCGGCTTCCTCCGCCAAAACCTGCCCCAACCATAAATAACCTCGGTTCCTTAAAAACTCGCCGTCCAAAACGCGCGCGCTCCCAGGGAACTGAGCCGCGAAGAGGGGAACGTAACCGCCTCCCGTGACGACCTCAGCGCCACCGTAACGCTCTTCGGCCGGGGGCTCGAGCTCGTAGTAGTAAGGAAAGTCTTCCTCGGCGTAGGCGGTGAAGGTCCACGCGCCAAAACAAACACCGAGCACCGTTTTCCTTAACATAACCGGCCGAGGTTATCATATAATTAAAACATAATCAAAACTAAACAAAGGCCGCGCACGATGGCAAAAGTCGACGACGTACGCTTTATGAGGGAAGCGCTGGCCGGGGCAAAAAAAGCGGCCGCCGCGGCCGAGGTCCCCGTGGGCGCGGTGGTCGTCGCGGACGGCCGCGTTATCGCCCGGGGGCGCAACAGGACCGAGGCCACCGGCCAAGCGATCGCCCACGCCGAGCTCGAGGCCCTGCGTAAGGCGAGCGGCGCCTACCGCGATTGGCGGCTCAACGGCAGCACCTTATACGTAACGTTGGAGCCGTGCCCCATGTGCGCGTTCGCCGCGGTCCTCGCGCGCGTGGACCGCATCGTCTTCGGCGCCGCGGACCCGAAATTCGGCGGCTGCGGCTCAGTGGTCGACGTCCCGGCGGGGCCGTTCAACCACCGCGTGGCCATCGAGGGCGGCGTCCTCGGCGAAGAATGCAGCTCGGTACTCCGCGAATTCTTCCGGGGGCGCCGCAAATAACGTGACGTGCGCCGAAACGCAACTTTACCAAGCGGTAAAATTAGTTTACTTAATTGGTATACTTTATTAAATATATTAACCGAAACTAAGCGCCCGTGGTCAACGGAACTCGCCGACAAATGGGGGGCGAAAATATGAGGATAGGCCGACGTGAGTTCTTCAGGAATTTAGGAATCGCCGCCGGCACCGCGGTTCTCGTGGGGCGAGAGGCCTTGGCTGCGGAAGGGGTCGCGCTCGCCAAGACCGCCAAGGTAATCGTCTGTAAAGGCACCAATTATAAAGCCCTCCTTACGCGGGCCTTCGCCAAAATCGGCGGCCTTAAAAAATTCGTCGCAAGCGGCGACCGCGTGCTCGTCAAGCCGAACATAGCCTGGGACCGTAAGCCGGAATACGCGGCGACTACGAACCCGCTCGTCGTGGCCGCGTTGGTTGAGCTTTGCTACGCCGCCGGCGCCCGCGAGGTCAAAGTCTACGACAACCCGTGCGTTGATTGCCGTCGCAGTTACGCCTCGAGCGGCATCGCCGACGCCGCGCGCGACGCGGGCGCGAAGGTCTCCTACGTAGACACCGCGCTCAGCAAAACCGTCAAAATCCCCGGCGGCGTCGCGGTAAAGAGCGCGAAGATATACGCCGACGTCCTCGCCAACGACGTCATCGTCAACGTCCCCATTGCCAAGGACCACTCCCTCACGGGCCTTACGTTGGGTATGAAAAATTTAATGGGGATCCTGGTGGAGAACCGCGGCCGTTGGCATCAACAGATAAATAAAAAACTCGTAGACCTGGCCCAGGTGATAAAGCCGACGCTCACTGTCGTCGACGCCACCCGCATCCTGATCGCCAACGGCCCCACGGGCGGCGACCTACGCTACGTGAAGCGACTCGACAAGATGATCGTAACCGAAGACGTCACCGCCGCGGACGCGTACGCGGCGACGCTCTTCGGCCTCGAGCCGACGGACGTCGGCGTCGTCAAGGAGGCCAAGCGGCGCGGCTTCGGCACCGCCGACCTCGGGCGCATGGCCGTATCCACAGTCAAAGTCTAGTTATGCCGCTCGGCGCCTGGAAATGGCTCCGCCGCTCGAGCCAGGTTACGTTCCTCGTCGCGGCGTGCGCGCTGGTCGTAGCGACGACTTATCCCCTCGAGCGAGACCTACCGTACGATATAATACCGCGCTTCTCGCCGCTCCTGGCCGTAACCGCGGTCGCGGCGAGCCGCACGATAATCGTGGCCTTCTGGCCGGCGCTTATCGTCGTCAGCCTTACGCTCCTGTTCGGCCGGGCGTTCTGCGGGTGGGTGTGCCCCGTCGGGACGGCGCTCGACGCCGGCGACTTTTTAATCGGTAAAGTATTTCGTAAACGCAAAAGGGAGGGGGAAACGGTCCGCCATCGCCGCTGGCGGACGCTGTTACTTATCGCCCTCGTCGTCTTCGCGGCATTCGGCATCCCGCTCGCCGGCTGGTTCGACCCGCTATCGCTATTTCCCCGGACGCTGGCGGCCTCGATCGTCCCGTACGCCGCCTTGGCGCTGGATAAAACCACCTTGCTCTTTTATAAGGTACCCGCGTTTGAGGGCGCCGCGTTCGCTATAAGGCAACGCGTCGTTCCCGAAAACGTCACGCTCTTCCCGGGCCACCTACTTATCGCCGCGGTTTTCGCCGCCCTCGTCGTCCTCGGGCTGATACGCCGTCGTTTCTATTGCCGCTACGTATGCCCCACAGGCGCGCTCCTCGCCGTCGTCGGGTGGGCGTCGCCCTTCGGCCGGCGCGTCGCCGCCCAAGAATGTACCGAATGTAAACGGTGCAGGAACGTGTGCCGCACGGGCGCCATCGGCGGGTGCGGCGAGACGACGGCCCAGGCGGAGTGCAACCTGTGTATGGACTGTCTTACGCCGTGCCGTACGCAGGCGGTCTCCTTCGGCTTCGGCCGCAAAAGGGCCGCCGAGAACCCTACGACCTGGGCCCCGGCGATAAAGCGCCGCGATTTCCTCGTTACCGCCGGTGCAAGCCTGGCCGCCGCCCCCGCGCTTTTCGCCGTCGACCGCGGCATTACGCCGGACCTGTTTCTAATAAGGCCCCCCGGCGCGCGAGAGGAAGACGAATTCCTCGCTCGTTGCATACGGTGCGGCGAGTGCATCCGCGTATGTTTGACGCAGGGACTGGCGCCGGTACACTTCGAGGCCGGCCTAACCGGCCTTTGGACGCCGCGACTCGTGCCTCGTGTCGGTTACTGCGAATACCTCTGCACCCTCTGCACGCAGGTCTGCCCGAGCGACGCGCTCGAGCCGCTGAGCGAGGAACAGAAGAAAAAAGAAGTGATCGGCGTCGCGCTGATAGACCGCACCAGCTGCCTTCCCTGGGCCAAGGACGAAGACTGCAACGTGTGCGAAGAGATGTGCCCTACGGCGCCGAAGGCCATCGAGCTTAGGGGCCGAGGCCGGCTGAAGCCCCACGTTCTCGCGGAGCTGTGCGTCGGGTGCGGCATTTGCGAATACGCCTGCCCGGTTGAAGGGCCGGCGGCGATCCGCGTCGTCGGCGACCCGACGCGCGTCCACGTAGCGAACAGCCAACGTGCCGCGAGACGCCGGTATCGGGGCGGCCGCGGCGGTTAATAATAAAATTAGCTAACCGAAACCTTCGGGGGTCGCGCGTATATGACGACGGAAAAGGAAAACAACGTTTCCGCCAGGTTCGTCGTGCAGGAACACGACGCCCGGACCCACCACTACGACTTCCGCCTGGAATTGGACGGCGTCTTAAAGTCGTGGGCCGTACCCAAGGGGATCTCCACCAAGCCGGGGGAAAGGCGCCTCGCCGTCGAGGTCGAGGACCACGACTTGGAATACGTAGACTTCGAGGGTGAAATCGAGGAGGGGCTCTACGGCGCGGGGACCGTTACCATCTGGGACCGCGGCCGCTACGAACTCGTCGACCGGAAGGCCCGCAAACTGGTCTTCAACCTATACGGCGGGAAACTCAAGGGGTCCTACGTCTTAGTTCATACTAAAGAAAAGATGTGGCTTATTATGAAAATGAAAAAAGAGACGGGCTGACCGGCCTTACGGCTCGTCCAAAACTTTCGTAATCAACCCGTCAACTACCGTGGGGTTCGCCCGGCCGCCCGTCTTCTTCATAACGTACCCGACGAGCGCGCGGCGGGCTTTTTGTTTCCCGCCTCTAACATCTGCCACCGCTTTAGGGTTCGCGGCCACGGCCTCGCGGACCAGCTCCTCTATCGCCGCGGCGTCGGAAATTTGACCCAACCCTTTTGCTTTCATAATCGCGGCCGGCTCGCCCCCCTCGCTCAGCAACGCCGCGAGGACCTCGCGCGCCGCGGGCACGTTAGCCTCGCCCGCGTCGAGGAGCTCGAGCAAAGCCGCCAGCGCCGCGGGCGTTAACTTGCTCTCGCCGAGTTCCATTCGCCGCTCTTTTAGCTCCCGCGTGACGTCGCCCACGAGCCAGTTAACGACGGCGCGCCGCTCCCCCCCGTAAGCTGCCGAGGCCGCCTCCAAAAAATCGTAATATGCCGGCGTGAACGCCAGCATCTCGGCCTCCGCCAACGTCGTTTTATATCCCACAAGTAGTTCCCTAATAACAGCCGCGGGACGTGCGATCTCCTCAACCTCGGCCTCTATTTTTTTTATATAAGACGCCGGCATCGCGACGGGCGGCAAATCCGGTTCCGCGAAATAGCGGTAATCCGCCCGCACCTCTTTGACGCGCGTCGGTACCGTACGACCCGTAGCGTCGTCGTAATGCAACGTAACGCGCGTCACCTCTCCCCCGGCTTCGACTATCCCGACCTGACGTTCGAACTCGTACTCGAGCGCGGCCTCCATCGCCTTGAGCGAGTTAAGGTTCTTGATTTCAACCTGTTCGCCCAACGCCTCCCGGTCCTTCCTCTTGACCGAGATGTTGGTGTCGATGCGGAAGGCGCCCTTCTCGAGGTCGCAATCCGAAACTCCGGCTTCGACAAGCATCCGCCTTAAAGCTACTACGTAACGCCGCGCCTGCGCCGACGAAGTAATCGCGGGTTTGGAGACGACCTCCATCAACGGTACGCCGGCGCGGTTGAAGTCAAGCAACGTCTCGTCCGCGCGGACGTACGCCTCGGCGTGAACCGCCTTCGCCGTATCCTCCTCGAGGTGTACCCGCTCGACTGGTATAACGCCGAAACCGTCCTCGCTCCAATATTCGACCTCGCCCTCGACGCCTACCGCGCCGAAATGCTGGCTTATCTGAAAACCTTTGGGCAGGTCGGGGTAAAAATAATTCTTGCGGTCGAAGGAGACAGCATCCGGAATTCGGCAATTAAGCGCCGAGGCGGCCTTAAGACCCAACTTTAACGCCTCGCGGTTCAAAACCGGCAACGAGCCCGGCAACCCCAAACAAACCGGGCACGTGAGCGTATTGGGGGGCGCGCCGAACTCGTTCGCGCAACCGCAAAACAACTTCGAACGGGTCTTGAGTTGAACGTGGACCTCGAGGCCTATCGTCGCCTCTAATTCGCCGTTACCGCTCACAGCTAAACGCCTTCATCCGCCGGGACGTAAGCTTCCAAACGCCGGGCGAGTTCCGCCGGCACGTCGGCGACGACGCGAACGCGGCCGTCGCGGTAATCGCGCGCGCGAACGCGCCCGCGCTCGTATACCTCCGCCAAAAGCGGCCCCGGTGCCAGCTCCGCCACCACGCGAACCCCTTCCCGAGCCAAAAGTTCGTCGAGCAACTCCAACAGGCGGTCGCAACCCTCCCCCGTGGCCGCCGATATCGCTATCGGCCTTTCGAACCCGATTTCGCCGAAGCGGGCAACGTCGAAGCCGGGTGCGAGGTCGACCTTGTTGAACGCATCGACGCGTGGCTTTTCGCGAGCGCCGAGGTCGGCCAGAAGCTCCTCGACGACTTTCGCCCGCGCCTCCAAGTTTGCGGCGGTCACGTCGCGGACGACGATTATCAAATCGGCCACGCGGATCTCCTCCATCGTGGCCCGGAACGCGGCCACCAAGTCGGCGGGGAGGTTCGATATGAAACCGACGGTATCGGCGAGCAGGATTGCTCGAGCCGACGGCAGCCGGGCCCGCTTGACGAACGGGTCGAGGGTCGCGAACGGCACGTCCGCGGCGTAAGCGTCGGCGCCCGCGAGACGATTCAAAAGGGTCGTTTTCCCGGAATTGGTGTATCCCGCGATGGCAACCAACGGCAAAGAAGCCCGGCCCGCCCTCTCCAAAGATCGGCGCCGGGAGACGTCTTTGATCTTGCGCTTCAGCGTGGCGATCCTCTTCATTACCCGGCGACGGTCGATCTCGAGTTTCGTTTCGCCGGGGCCGCGGGTCCCGATGCCGCCCGCGGTCCGGCTCAGCTCGCCCCCCCAACCGCGCAACCGCGGCAGCTCGTACTCGAGCTGAGCCAATTCGACTTGCAAACGGCCCTCATTCGTACGCGCGCGTTGGGCGAATATGTCCAGGATCACGGCAGGCCGGTCCACCACGCGGACGTCCAGCTTCTCCTCCAAGTTACGTTGTTGCGCCGGCGTCAAGGGTTCGTCGAAGGCCACGAGGTTGGCCTCAGCCTCGCGGGCCTCGGCCGCGATCTCGCGCGCTTTGCCGCTCCCTACCAGAAGCGCGGGGTCGGGTTTAGTCCGCCGCTGGATGACGCCGCCGACGACCTCCGCTCCCGCGGCCCGTACCAAATTCTCCAACTCCGTCAGCGACTCTTCCGCGGTGAGCGCCGCGGCTTTACCCCAGTTTGCGCCCACCAGGTAAGCGCGCTCGGGCGCGAAGCGATCCGCGTCCTCGGGCCTAACGGGCATCGTCGCTCACCTCTTTTATCTCACGTAAATAGGCGGCAAGGCCTTCTTGCCAAGGCGGCATAATTTGACCCGTCAAGCCGGTATAGCGCGAAATGTCGAGCACGGAATACAGCGGCCGGCGCGCGGGCGCGTCGAGGTCTCCCGCGGCGATCGCCTCCAACGGTACGCTTATGCCAGTCAACCGCAATAACTCCGCGGCGACGTCGTACCAACTCGCGTCGCGCGCCCCCGCGACGTGGACGACGCCGCGAAATTCAACGTCGAGCAACTTGGCCAGCGCCGCCGCCAAGTGCCCGGCGTACGTCGGCGACCCGCGCTCGTCGTCAACTACGGCCAACGTTTCGCCCGCCTTGGCGCGCGTAAGAATTTTGGAAACGAAATTTACGCCGCCCACGCCGAAGAGCCACGCCGTCCGGACGACCAGGTGGTTGGACGTAACCGCGGCCACGCGTCTTTCCCCCTCGAGCTTACTTTCGCCGTAAGCCGAGAGCGGCGCCGTTTTCGCGTCCTCGGCATAGGGGGCCCGCGACGTCCCGTCGAACACGTAATCGGTACTGAGTTGAATAAGGCGGGCGCCTACGTCTGCCGCCGCGCCGGCAACGTTCTCGGCACCCCGGGCGTTAACGGCGAAACATAACTCCTTGTGGCTCTCGCAATCGTCGACGCCCGTAAAGGCGGCGCAATTAACGACGGCCGTCGGACCCTCGCGCGTTACGACGGCGCGCACGCGGCCCGCGTCGGTAACGTCCATCTGGGCGACGTCGACGCCCACGACGTCGACCTTACGCCGCACGAGCTCGAGCATGAGCGCCCGCCCCAGGATGCCGAGATGCCCGGTTACCAAAACTTTCATACCGCTACCGGTCGCCGTATTGTCGTCGATAGTAGTCCTCAAAGGCCGCGTCCTTCAACGGCCGCCACCAATCCTCGTTCTCAACGTACCAGGTCACGGTCGCCTCCAGGCCCGCGTCGAACGGCGTAGCCGGCTTCCAACCCAGCGCCTTGATTCGCTCGCAACTCAGCGCGTAGCGCCGGTCGTGGGCCGGCCGGTCTTTTACGTACGTTATCAACTCTTCGGACTTGCCGACGATTTTCAAAATGCGCCGCGTGACGTCGACGTTTTCGAGCTCGCAGTCGCCGCCGACATTGTAAACTCGCCCGGCCTCGCCCCTCTCCAGCAAAAGCGCGAGCGCCTCACAATTGTCCAACACGTACAGCCAATCGCGGACCTGGCGCCCGTCGCCGTAGACCGGCAACGGTCGGTCCTCGAGGGCGTTCGTGATGAAAAGGGGAACGAGCTTTTCGGGATATTGATACGGGCCGTAGTTATTGCTCGAGCGCGCCACCAACAACGGCAACTCGAAGGTCCTGGCGTACGCGAGCGCGAGGAAGTCGCCGCCGGCCTTGGACGCTGAATACGGGCTCGAGGGATTGAGCGCCGCGAGCTCGTCGAACGCCCCTTCCTCGATAGAGCCGTATACCTCGTCCGTCGAAACCTGTACGAAACGCTCTACCCCCACGTCGCGCGCGACCTCGAGGAGCGTAAAAGTTCCCACGACGTCGGTCAATACGAATTCCTTCGGGAAGAGGATGGACCTGTCGACGTGCGTCTCTGCGGCGAAGTTTATTACCGCGTCGCAACCTTCGACCGCGCGGCGGACCGTCTCCTCGTCGGCGATGTCGCCCCTTATAAACGTAAAACGCGGGTCGTATTTGACGGCGTTGAGGTTGGCGAGGTTGCCCGCGTACGTCAGCTTATCGAGCACCACCACTTCGGCCTCGCGCCACTGCTCGAGGACGTACGACACGAAGTTCGAGCCGATAAAGCCGGCGCCGCCGGTTACGAGTATTTTATTCATAAATTATTTACCCCCGGCCTCGCCGCCGGCCCACATGCCGCGGCCGCCCCGCCGCGCCTCCTCTTCGGCCCGCCGGAACGCCCGGGCGAATTCCGTATTGGGCGGAACCTCCAACGCCGTCGCCCATCCCGCCCGCACGAGCTCCTCGTTCACGAAGACCGTTCTTCCGGCGTCGGTACGTACGTAGACGTACGCCAACGTCCGGCCGTAGCGGTCGTCCCGGTCGCGGCCGAACCTCAGCGATAGTTCTCCCTGCGACAGGAGTTCCGCGTTAAAACGCCGCGCCTCGCCGTAAAAGGGCTCGCCTCGTTCCGGCGCGTCTACGCCGATATACCGGACGGGCCCTACGCTCGCCAGTCTGATCGTGTCCCCGTCGACCACGTGATACCCTTTCGCACCCCCCGCGGAACCCCACCAACGCAGCTCGCGGCCGCTCCGCGAAACCGCCATAGCCACCGCGACCAAAACCGCGGCCGCGGTAACGAGCGCCGCGAATAGTTTTTTTCTAGAAGAGCGCCGCATCCCCCGGCGGTTGGAACGCCACCCCCAACATATCCATCATCATCTCCGCGTTGGTTACGGCCTGCCCTAGCGGATGGTTATTCATAAATACGTACGCCTTTTGCGTTTTGGCCGCGACGTCGCGGATGCGCGGCACCCAGTCCGCCAATTCCTCTTGCGAGTATAAATAATCGTAGCGTTCGGCCGCCTTCTCGTGCCGCCACCATTTCTTGGCGTTGCGGCCGTGAAAGCGGAAGTAACCCGTGTCCGAAGTCGCCACCGCCGTCGCCGGCATAAGGCCCTTCAACCGCGGCTCGTCGACGTTGCAAAAGCCGATCTTAATCTTTGCCAATTTATCGTACGCGTCGTCGGCCGCCCACGAGTCGTTACGAAACTCCGCGACGACGTTCAAGTCGCCGAAGCAACCGGCGACCTTCTTTAGAAATTCGATCGCGGCGGGCGCGAATTTAAAACGCCACGGGAACTGCGCGAGCAGACATCCCAGAACGCCCGCGTCCACCATCGGCTCGACGCCGCGCCGAAAATCGCGGGCCAGCTCGTCCGTAAGTTTGCCCTCGTGCGTCACGTCGCCCGTCAGCTTTACGGCGTACGCGAGCCAGGACGCCTTCTTCACGATTGCAGCTATCGTGCGCGCAACCGGGAGCCGGTAATAGGTGAAATTGATCTCTACGGCGGGAAAACGACGCGCGTAGAAGGCCAGCATGTCGCGGTCTTTGACGTCCGCGGGGTAAACCGGGCCCTTCCAATCCTGGTAGGAATACCCCGACGTTCCTACTAATATGTTCGACTTATTCTCGGCCAACTATATCGAATGCGCCTCAGCGACTGTGAACTTCCATCTTAAGGCGTCAACGGCTTCCCGGTCAGAGGGTCGACGCCGGCGTGCGTTAAAGCATCGGCGATAGTTACGTCTTTCAATTGGCCAACAACGGATGCGGACGCGAGCCAGCCGGTATCCTCGTCCGCGGCGAGAAAAGCGTTCGCCCACTCCTCGGGGAGCTCACCCAGGCCCAGCTCTTCACGGCGCTTTCCGCGGCGTACCTTGGCCTGTTCGTCCAAGCCCGCTTTCTGAACCTGCTCGAGCTTGTCGACGTAGACGACGCGTTCCTCGACGAAGGCGGCGAGCTTGTCGTCCGGCACAACGGCGCCGAAGTCCACTCGCTTCTTCAACGCCCCGACCAACTTAGGCGGGATCTCTTCGCGGGCGTAGAAGAGCGCGGCCTTCCGCGCGTCGCGGCCCGCAGTCTCGCGAACGACGTAAGCTAACTCCTTTTCGTGAATATAAACCGCGGAGAGGTCGAACGGCGTCTCGACGATGTCTTTGAACCTCTGCCGCCACCGGGGCGCATCGGCGCTTTCGCCCTCGTCCAAGAGGGCGAGACACTTAACGGCCCAGACGTAATCGAGAGGCGGATTGGCGAGCGTCGCCTCGAGCTCGCTTGCGAGGACCTCGTCCAATTTGCGTCCCTCGATAATCGAACCGCGAGGATACTCCGCGATAATCCGCGCGAGCCAGCGGTGAGCTTCCGCACGTTTCCCCTCCGCGAGGTAGGTCCGGGCTACGCCCAGGAGCGCCTCGTCGCAACATTTGCCCCGGTGATAATCGGCCACCGCGCGGTAGGCGTCGCGCGCGAAGGGATACTTGCGCGCGGGCATCAGCTCGCGGTCCGCGAAGGCCAAAACTCTCTCGGCCTCGCCCCTCGACATCTTGCCGAACGTGACGCGGCAACTGAGGTCCGGCGTAATTCTGACCGTTTTAATATTCAAGGCCAAATATAACCCGCCCGCCACGAGCGCGGCGATAGCTACCAACAACGGAATGCCGTATGATTTCTTAACAAACACCGGCGTATACGCCGTCAGTTGACGGGGTCGTCCTTGTTCGCACCCGTCTCGGCGACGAGATTCGACGCCCGCAACAGCGAGGGGAAAGTCCCGGCGTCGGTCCACCAACCCTGCAATATGGAGCACGTCATCTCCCCCCACTCGATATACTTGTTATTAACGTCGGTTATCTCGAGCTCGCCTCGAGCGGAAGGTTTAAGCCCTTTGATTACTTCGAAGACGCGCGCGTCGTAGAGGTAGATGCCGATGACGGCGAGGTCGCTCGGGGGAACCTCCGGCTTCTCTATTACACTCGTCACCCGGTCGCCTTCGACGACGGCAACGCCGAACCGCCGCGGCTCGTCTATTTCCTTTAAAAATATCTTCGCCCCTCCGCCCACTTCCGCAAAGGCCGCGACGGAACGATTCACGTTCCCCTCGATTATGGTATCGCCCAGGATGACGGCCACGGCCTCGCCGTCCGCGAAGTCCTCCGCGAGCGCGAGCGCCGCGGCGATACCACCCGAGCCCTCCTGGTACGCATAGTGGAGACGCTTGAGGCCGAACTCGGCCCCGTTCCCTAAAAGCCGCAGGAAGTCGCCCGCGAACTCGCCGCCCGTTATCACCATTATATCCTCGATGCCGGCCTGGACGAGCGTCGTCAGTGGATAGTATATCATCGGCTTGTCGTAAAGCGGCAAGAGGTGCTTGTTGGTGATCTTGGTTATGGGCCGGAGCCTCGAGCCGGTTCCGCCCGCGGTGATGACGCCTTTCATATTTTTAAACCTATATTATTTAAATTTATTTCAAGTTTCTTCCGCGGCCGCAACGCCCTTGAACGCTAGCCGCTAGCCGCGTCGGCCTCGCCCCAGTCGTACGGGATCGTCGGGTCGTCGTAGGGGCGGCGCTGCTCGTCGGGGTGATCGTAATCGTAAAGTTCGGTCGGTATATTGAGGACGTAGGCGGGCGCGTCGCGCGTGGACCGGAAGCCGTGGTAGACGCCGGGTGGGACAATTACGAGCACCGGGTTCTCGTCGTCCGCGACCAACTCGACGACGTTGCCTCGCGTAGGGGAATCGTCGCGGCCGTCGTAGAGAGCTATCCGCGCCTCCCCCGAAACCACCGCGAAGTAGTCCGTCTGCACTTTATGGCAGTGCCAAGCCTTCACGACGCCCGGGCGAGCGACCGTCACGTACGCCTGGCCGAACTTCTGGAAATGCGGGTCGTCGGCGCGCAAAACCTCCACGAGCCAACCGCGGGCGTCCCGCACGAGCCGAAGCGGCTTGACCGCGACGCCTTCTATACGTTGGTCCTCTTTGCCGGCCACTTTCGCGTCGCTACTTGACGACGGCCGCCGCCACGTACCCCACGACGCCGCGACTCGCGTCGCCGGTCACGTCGCCCGAGTTCTTGTACTCCAGCGCGACCGCTCTCGTCGCTCCCAAAGCCTTGGCGCACCAGAACGTCGCCGCGACCGCCCCGGCCGCGTCGATCTCGAACCTGCCCTTAGCCAAGCCCGCGTACAGCTCGCCGACGTCGAAGCGCCGGAAGGTTTCGATAAACGCCCGGTCGAGTTTTACGGCCTCGTCGTACGGGTGGTAGTGGCTCAGGTCGCACGTCGTAACTATTATAGTATCAGACGTACGCGCCGCGACGGCTTCGGCGAGGGCCTTCCCGAACCGCTCCGCGGCCTCCGCGCCGTGGCGGCAGAAGATGAACGGCGCGATGCGCGCCCCGGGAAAGAGCGTCTGGACGAAAGGCAGCTGGACCTCGAGGCAGTGTTCCGCGCCGTAGGGTACGTCGCTGTAGCTCACGTCCGGGCAGCGCTCCGCCACTTCGGCCACGAGCTCGGCGTCGACTTCGGCGATGCCCAACGGCGTCTCATAACCGTCGTACGAGGCCGTGGCTATCGCGGGGTGGGCGCAGTGATGGCTCGGCCCGAGCAGGACCACCGTCGCCGGCCTGCGTCCCTCGAGTTGGCGGAAAGCGGTCGCGGCCACGCCGCCGGAATACTCGTAGCCGGCGTGGGGCGTCACTATCGCGACGACGCTCTTCGAGGCCAACGGCGCTTCGGCCTTCGCGAGCCGCCCCTCTACCGCCGCCGCTAAATCATCCGGGTCGCCCGGGTAAAACGTACCGGCCACGTTCGGCGCCTTGACGAGCGCGGCCTCGCGTGCGTTCGATTCCGGCGCGGCCTCTTTCACGGCGTTCCGCTTGCAGCCCGCCGCGGCGAACGCCATACTAAAGGCCGTCAGATATGCCAACGCAGCTTTCACGATACTCCATCCTACTTAGAACGAGCTCTCGAGCGCGACCTTAAGGCCCGAGAACGCCGCCTCCTGCTTACAAACGCCGCTCGAGCAAACGAGGCCGCCCCGACGCGAGCCGTAACCAACGGTGAAGACGTGATTCTGGAAAGTGCTGCTGTACCAGGCTATGCGAACCTCGCCCCAGAGCCAATCGTTCTTGTTGCGATACACGCGCGGAATTTCGGGCGGTTCCCAGGGGTTCACACCCTCTTTGGTCTTCTGGTCCGTATCCTCGTAGCTAAGCGTCAAGCCGAGCCAGGAGGAATAGGTATAACCCGCGTTCGCCCGGTTGTATACGAAGACCTGGCCGCCCTTGGTATAATCGGTCCTCCTCTCCCGTTCGAAGTCCGCCGAGAAGGAGTGGTCGTCCCAGGGCGTCCAGCTCACCATTAGGTAGGGCGTCCTCCGGATGTCGCCGCTCTTACCCTCGCCGAAAATGTTCAATTTACCCAAGTACTCATACCCGCCCTCGATTACGACGGGCCAGGGGAGGTCGTAGCGCAGCGTCGCTAAACCTTGCTCGGCCTCTTGCGTCTTAACCTTCTGCTCGGCCACCTTGTCGTCGGCGTAACTGTAACCGCCGCGAAAGCGCACGTCCCGCAACGGGTTGGCGGAAACCTGGACCAAGTAACCCCACTCCCCCGGGGCCGGGGTCGTGGGGCCGGTTATCATATATTGGTTCACCGAGACCGGGGGCGGATTGTTGTACGCATAGGCGAGGGTATCGTACAACTTATATTCGAACGAGACGCTCGACTTCGGCAGATATCCGCTCAGTATGCCGTAGAAACCTTTGCCGCGAACGTCTTCCTTGAATTGGGTATCGTAACTCCTACGGGTCGCGTACTCGCCGTATAAATCGAAGTAACGCCATCCGCCGCCCAGGCCGTAGGCGTATAGCTTGTTCTCTTCCCGCTCCTGGGTGGCTTCGTTTTCCACTTTCGCTTGCGCGCCGGAGCCGGTTACGTAGAAAAAATCCCACGGCTTGAAGGTCAGCTGGCCGCCGCCGACGCGGTCGCCTTCCTCGTACTTTTCCTCGTCGCGGTTATTTCTTCCCCACAACGCCGTAACGTTGCCCCACTCCCGGCCGGCGACGGGGACACACGCGTCGCCAAGGCCGCCGTCGAGCCGCTGATATACGCCGAAATCGCGGTCCTCGTAGGAGCGAAGCGTTAACCCCTTGCCCAAGGTCTTGTCGTAGTTTCCCGCGCGAACGTCGAAGACGTCGTCGCGGTAGCGGCCGTAGCGCTGTACGATCTCGTTACCCTCGGGGTCGGGGACGAACTGCCTCTCGTAAACCGGCCGGCGCGGGTGGTCGAACTCGGCCTCGACGCCCACCGCGAACCGCCACGCCCAGACCTCGGTTTGAAGTATGTCCCACATCCAGCGGTGGCCGTCCTCCCGCTGGCGCAAATAAACCGCCTCGTTGGTCCCGTTGATATGGAGCCAGTCCGTTATGCCGACCGCACCGGCGCCCGCCGCGGCCGTCAACAAGAAGACGATGGTTATACGTTGCAAGATTTATCCCTCCTGGGTGACGTCCTCGTCGGGGGTCGGCTTCTTCTCGCGTCCAGTGAAAAATTTATCGATCTCCTCCTTCATCTTTCGCTCGTCGCCGCGGCGATAACCGCTGTGTTCCCAAATTATACTGCCGTCCGACGTGACCAATAAACAATACGGGATGCCGGGGATGCCGAGCCCCCTTTCCAAGTCGCCGTCGACGTCGAGGAGCGTCTCGAATTCGTACCCCTGTCCCTTGATATAACTTTTAACCTGCGACGACGTGCGGGCGGTATCGGTCGAGACGGCGACGAGGCCGAGCCCCTTATAATCGCCCAGGAATTTATTCGTCTCGATCAACTGTTCTTTGCACGGCGAGCAACCCGTGCCCCAGAAGACGAAGGCGACGAGGTCGTATTGCGCGGCGACGTCCTCGAAGGTCCTCTTCTTGCCGTCTACGTTTTGCAGGCAAAACTTCGGCATCGTCTTCGCGGCCCAAGCGGGCACGGCCGCGGCAAGTATTACCGATATCAGGGCCAAAGTCGTTACGGTCTTCATCGTACCTCCTAATGATTTCGAGCTCATTTTACCACGACGGCCCACGCGGCTATTTCGCCGGTGCGCCGGAACTCGGGATAGTCGAGAACGTAAAAATCGCGCCCGCGGAAAATTTCTGCTAGCTCGCGGTTTCGCGCGCCGTTGTCGCGCGCAAATACGACCCGGTCGTCGAGGAACGGCGACCCGGGCACCGACGATAAACACCAATCCCGCGGCTTTATTATCACGACGGCGTCGGAGACGCCCAAGTCGGCCAAGGCCCGCCGAGCGCTCGCGTCGGCCCAGCGCGAGTAGTTCCCCCACGGCCGGCCCGCGTAACGCGCCGCGGCGCGCGGCAGGTAAACAAAAACGTTTAACGCTACGAGGGCCGCGAGGACGAACGCCGCCAAACCTTCGCCGGCGCCCCTGAGCCGCTCTTGCGCTAACGCAGCAAGTATAACAAAAAACCGCGCGGTTATAAAGGCCAGGCAGAACCACGCCGGGTAGTAGTACGTCGCGCCGTAGGCGATGCCCGCGCTCCTTACCGGCAAATGCGCCAGGGTCGTCAATAACACAACAGCGTAGAGGGCCTTCTCGAGATCGTCGGGCCGAGGTTTAAGGAACAGGCGCGCAACCGCCGGGACCAGGCAAAGCATCGGCCAACCGAAGCCGTCAGTCGATAAGACGAAAAGGTTTCGCGCACAAGACGAAAGGCCGTCTACGAACGTATAACCCCCGCCGAAGCCGACGAGCAGCGTCTCGGAAAAATAGGCCGGCGGCAGGAGGAAGTTGCCCGTCTGGCGCCAATTATATAATAACCAGGCCGCGACGAAGGGCGCAAGCGCCGCGACGAACCATACTAAGCCGCGGCCGGGGCGCCCGCGCGTCCGCCGCCATAAAAACCAACCGAGCGGGAGCGCGAGGTACAACGCGTCGTACTCGCGGATGAGGAAAGCACCGCCCGCGGCCAGGCCCAGCGCCAACAACGAGCGTCGCGTCCCCTCCTCGGCCGCGCGCAAACAACCCCACAACGCGAGCGAAAAGAAGCAGAGGAACGTGGCCTCCGAAACGTAGGAGCTCTGCGTAAAGAGGAAAAACGGCGACGTAGCGACGAGTATCGTGGCTATGGCGCCGCCGAAAGGCCCAAACGCGCGGCGACCTACGGCGTACGTCGCAAACAAGATGACTGCGGCCGCGGTTACAGCTAAGAGCTTAGGCCAGCCCACGCGTGCGCCCAGGCAAAGCAACGCCGGGTGGAGCGGCGCCGCCGCGGAAAACCACCGGCCGTGCCGGCTTAGCTCGCCCTTCGCGCGGAAGAACGCGTGCTCGAGGTCGCCCTCGGTGGGGGGCGCGGGCGCGGCCAGTCTGCCCCGACAGAAAATTTTGCTCTGGAAGAGCAGCGTAGACTCGTCGACGCTAAGGGCCCGGTCGCCGAGGACGAACGCGGCGGCGTACGCGACGCCGGCTACCGACAAAATAATAATCAAATAAACGAACCACCGCTGGGAGATTAGGCCGGCGAAGCGGAGCGCGACGCGCGGAACCAACCTGGCCAGGGCCGCGGCCCACAGCACCGCCGGGACGGCGAAACACAACGCGTACTT
>CAZWAM010000003.1:0-11161 GCA_964631855.1 uncultured bacterium
GGCGACGAGGGCACGGGCCAGGTCACGGGCGCGCCTTTCGTCTCGCGCAAAAGCGCCCCGCCCGGCCTTTACGTCGAATACGAAAGCCGGCGCGCCTCCCGCGATTTTCTTACTCAATATACTCGAGACGACTAAAGGCAAAGCCTCCACCGTCGCGGTAGCGTCTCGAAGCGCGTAGATAATCTTGTCCGCGGGCGCTATAGCCCGGGCCTCCGCTATGGCGCAGCCGACGGTATCCGCCAACTCTTTTAGGCGCTCTGCGGTGAGCGAACAGTTGAAGCCGGGGATTGCCTCGAGCTTGTCGACGGTCCCGCCCGTAAAACCCAGGCCGCGGCCCGAGAGTTTTGCCACCCGGGCGCCGCACGCCGCGGCCCAAGGGACCGCGACCAACGTAACCTTGTCGCCCACGCCGCCCGTCGAATGTTTATCCACGTACGCCCCGGCGCCCAACGAAAGTTGCTCGCCGGATGAAGCCATGGCCGCGGTCAACGCCGCGGTCTCCCCGACCGTCATCCCCCGAAAATATATGGCCATAAGGAACGCCGACACCTGATAATCCGGCAGCTCCCCGGCGACGAGCGCGCCTACGAAACGGCGCCAATCTCCTTCGGCGATGGCCTCGCCGTCCCGCTTGCGCACGATCAGCGTTTTGAACCACGAATTCATAACGCGCTTATTTTAAAAGCCGCCTACCGGCGGCCTGAGTTTTTTCCGACCTCTAATATTCTATAACGTCGTAAGCTAGCCGCGCCGGCCCGCGAGGCTGCTTAGCTCGTCTTTCCCCAAAGTAAAATTTACCCGCTTCCCCCTTCACCCGTTCCTTCGCCGCCGGAACTCCCTTGGCCCAGGTGGAATCTCAGCCAACGTTCTTCGCCCCAAGCCTTGAGCTGAGTGGAGTAAATTTTGGGTCGGCCGCCGAATTCGACGTTCTTTTGCGCGTACTTAGTGCAGTCGTTAATCTCGGCACATTGGGCGCAGTACCGGTATCCCCTTTCGTCGAGGCACGCTACGATTCTACAACCGGCGCTATAACAAGCGTCGGTCGGACCTTGGCACCCTTCGCACGCAACCTTCTCGGGTTCGACGCCCATTTCGCGCGCGAGCTCGACGACCGCTTGAGGGTCGTCGCCGTGCGCTGCGACGTAGATTCGGCATTCGCCGCAAAACTTACCACACCGGCCTATCAACTTTCGGTCCATACCTAACCTCAACCGTTTAAAATCTCCAGAAGATCCGGCGCGATCACCGCGGCCGTCACCTTTAGCTCCGGCTGTCCAACTACTCCCGAACTCACGAATGGCTCGGGCAAGGGGACGGACGCCGGAAACTCGACGAAGTTATTGGCGAAGGTTTGTTCGCCGGCGGCGATTTCGGCGCGCGCGTCTTTATCGCCCGCGAGCGCGCGGCGGCACAGCTCCATTTTCTCCTCGAGGTTGGCGGCCAACGCGGCATCCTTCTCTTGGGCAACGCTCGCCAAAAGCGCCTGTTCGGCCGCCCGCAATAGTAACGGGATATATAACCCCGCCCACATATACGCGTACCCCAAAAGCTTCCACGTTCGCGCGTTATGAGGGCGGCGGTTCACCTCCCATACGAAGAGCTCAATTTGTTGCCATACGGTCAGGCGGCGGTTGAATTCCCTCATTAAATCGTCCCCCGCGACTTGGGGTCGCGGCCCGTCTACTTCGTCCCAATAAGCGCGACAGCGCGCCACTGCCGCGGCGGCTTCCCCCGCCTCGAGCAATCCCACGATTTCCTTCCAAACAGCCTCTTCCACCTCAGCCGACCTCGTCGGGTTCCAAACGGCCCTCCTCTATGAGGAAACGCTTGAGGGCCTTCACTATTTCCGCGTCGTATTGCGAGCCGGCACCCTCCGCGATGACGTCCACCGCCTGGGGAACCGTCATCGGCCCGCGATAGTGACGGCGGGAGGTCATGGCGTCGAAAGCGTCCGCGACCGCGATAATCTTCCCTCCCAAAGAAATGTCGTCGCCGCTCAGGGCTTCGGGGTAGCCGGACCCGTCGAGGCGTTCGTGGTGGTGGGCCGCTACTTTCGGGACCTCTTTTAAACGCTCTTCGAAATGTATCCGCGCGAGGATCTGTTGCGTATAAAAAACGTGCTTCTTAATTACTTCGTATTCAGCCGGGGTTAACGTCGTGGGTTTGCGCAGTATGTCGTCCGGGAGGCCTATTTTACCGTAGTCGTGGAGCAGGGCCGCGTAGCGAATAACCTCCACGTCCTCGGGCGAGAGGCCCAATTTTTTCGCCGTGCCCACGGCGTAGGCCATCACGTTGCGGCTATGGCCCGCGGTAAGCGGGTCACGGGATTCAATGGTCTCGGCGAGGGTATCCACCAAGCTGTCGAACATCCGCTTTCTGGCCTCGAGGAGCCTTGCGTTTTGAATGTAGATAGCGGCTTGCGAAGCGATGGCTTGAAGGAACGTCACGTCGTCTTGCGTGAAGTTGCCCTCGGCGCGATTAAGGCATTGGAAGACGCCGAGGCGCTCGCCGCCGGGGTCTTCCATCGGGACGCATAGTACGTTCCGGGTGGTATAGCCGGTCCGACGGTCGATCTCTTTGTTCCAGCGCGGGTCCCGCGTCACGTCCGAAACCACGGCCACTTCGCCCTGCATCGCCACCCATCCCGCAATTCCGGCATCCTCCGGCATCCGGATCTCGCGGGGTTCGCCTTCGGCTACCACGGTCCAAAGCTCGCGGCGCTCGCGGTCGTGCAAGAATACGGACGTACGTTCCGTGCCCATAGCCTCGGAGGTCCGGCGGGCGACCAGCGCGAGAAGCGCGGTAAGCTCTACCTCCTCCGAAAACGAACGCGATATATTCACGAGGTTGCGGAGGCGCTTTTCCGCCAGCCCCAAATAGGGCGCGGCGACATCGTCTTTATTCTCTGTCGGCATACGATACCTGGGTAGGCGAAAGGAAGCGTTTCAAGACGCGCCTGACGCCTACGTCGACGAGCTTCGAGTCGTGTTTCTTCAACAGTATCGCCGCAAGGGGCTGAAGGTCTTGTATTAAAGCCGCTTGACGGGGCCGGCTGAGGAGCTTCGCCGTCAGCGAAAGTTCGCCCCGGAACAACTCGAAAAGGGCCGCGGCCAGTTCCTCGTCGCGCGTCTCCGGGTCTACGGCCATAAGGTTCTTGAGGACCAAACCGCGGTCCAATACCCCTTTGGCGTACTGCCAGCACCCCCTCAAAAGGGGCGAGCCGTCGCATTTCGCCCCCGCGAATTCGTTCAACCCGTGAACCGCCTCTTGGCCCACTTCTTCCGATACCGCGAACGTAACCTGGGCGAGGAGCTCGTTATAAATCTCGATTAACGCGTCGGCGCCGGAACCTTCCGTCGGCGGCGCGGTTCGTTCCTTGGCTTTAACGCCCGTCGCGCGAATAACGCCGGCCTCCAGGAGGCGGCACGCCAACGAGCAGGTTTCGATATCCGAGAGGTTGCTCGCCGCGGCGATGTCGACGACGGAGCGACGGCCGTTGACCAGCGAAAGCACGTGCCACTGCTCGTCGTTGAATTTTACTTCCCCTCCGCCCTTGGCCGGCGCCGGGACGACTTCCAATATTACGTCCAGGTCGGGAAGCATTCCCTTGATGCGGTTCCACTCGTCGACCGCGGTCGCGGCATCTATGATTATCCCCTGGATATCGAAGCCGACGGATATCTCTTCGGGCCAGGCCTGTTCCCGCTCGAGGAACTCAAAATGGCCGCCCCACCAATGGAAGAGGTTAGTTATGATCATACGGGCCTGAGTTTTAAGGCCCGCGACGAGCTGTTGGTGCGGCATCTTACCGTGCTCGAGGAGGCATAGGCCGAACGGGCGGCGGGATTTATCCTGCGACGCTCGTGCCGCCGCGACCGTGTCCTGGTCGATATACCCTTCCCGCACCAGGACGCTGCCCAACTTCTCGCGCTCGTCGGTGCTCGAAGCGTAGACCAGCATCCCGTCGCGGAAGTATAGCCGCTTCTCTTCCGTCCCCCGCCGGATGGAAAGCGCGCCCGTCTTCCTGGCCGAGCTTAAGAGCTGGAGGATGTCGGGAAGATTTATGGTCTCGAGGTCGCCCTTTAATGCCATAATTATGACGTTCGGCTTGCTTTTTGAAGTATAACCTCGGGCGCGGCCTTTCGCAACCCTTTTGACGGCCTCAGCCGCCGTGCGCAACTGACCCTTGCGAGCCCCAATCGTATTCGTCCTCTATCTCCCCCACTACCTCCTCCACGATATCCTCCTGCGTTAATATGCCGAGGGCGCGGCCCCGAGCGTCGTGCACGACGGCCATATCTACGCGGCGGGCACGCAAACGCGGAAGGAGGGCCTCGATGCTCTCCTCCGGGGAGACGAACAAAGGCGCCCAAACAAAAGCCTTGACGGAGGTCTCCGGGGGGGATGCGATGAAGTCCCGCGCGATGACGACGCCGACGACGTTCTCGCGGTCACCTTTATAGATGGGATATTTCGAGAAGCCGCTCCGTCCCAAGGCCGCGACGACGTCGGCCTTCGTGTCCGTATCGGGCAAGGCGACGATTTCGGCGAGGGGGACCATCACCCGTTCCGCGGTCGTCTCGCCGAAGTTGAAGATGCGCCGGATCATCCGGCGTTGCATAAACTCGGTCCTGGTTCGGGGCACCCGCGCCGTCAATATCGCCCGGAGCTCCTCGCGGGTCGCGAACGGCAACCGTTCCGCGCGAACGCGGACGAAGCCGAGTAGGCCGCCGGCGAAGACGTTGACCACCCAGACTACCGGCCTAAATGCCTTTTCCAAAACGGCCGTGACTCGCGCGAGTGCCATCGCGAAATAGTCCGCGTCCTCGAGCACCAGCGACTTGGGAATTATTTCGGAGAACAGCGTCAGAAGGACCGTCATCGCGACCGCGGCGGCGGCGACGCCCGCGGCCTCGCCCGCGTGACGTTGGGCCACGACCGTTAAGAGGGAGGTCGCGACGACCAGCGAGACGTTATTGCCGAAAAGAACCGAGGTGAGGAAGCTGTCGGGCTTCTCCAAAAAGGATAGTACTTGCGCCGCGCGCCGGTTGCCGGCCGCGGCCAGGTGGCGCAGCCGCATCCGGTTCGCGGCGATGACCGCCGTTTCGGCCGAAGAGAAGAAACCCGCGGCGAATACCAACGCTAAAACGAGCAATAAGTAAATCACGTCCACTTAGACGTCCCGCCCCGGTAACTTCTCGACCATCACTTCGGCGATCCGATGGGGTTCCGCGGCCTCGACGGTGAACTTTATGTCGCCCTCGCGGTATTCCTCGCCCGCCGCGGGTATGCGGCCGAATCTGTTCAGAAGATAACCCGCGAGCGTCTCCGCTTCCGCGTCTTGGAGGTTGACGCCTGCAAGCTCGTTGAAATCCTCGAGGCCCGTATCGGCGGCTACCACGAAGCGCCTCGCACCCACGTACTTTACGGGCGCGGCCGGGGCCCCGACGATTTCACCCAGAACGTCCGTCATCGTTACTAAGCCGTCGAGGGCCCCGTACTCGTCTACCACCAAAGCGATGTGGGTCCGGTTTTTAATAAAATCGACGAAGAGGCTAACGGCGGGTTGGCTGGCGGGCACGAAATGCGCGGGCCGCACGAGGCCTTTGACCGTCGGCGGCGGTTCCGCGGCGGCGAGCAGCATGTCCTTGACGTAGAGGACCCCTACTACATTTTCGAAGGCGCCGTCGTAAACCGGTATGCGGGCGTACGGCGAATCGGCAACGGCCCGCACGGCCGCGTCAAACGTCATATCCGCGCTAAGCGCGTATATCTTGGTCCGGGGGGTCGCTATCTCGCCCGCGTTACGGTCGGCGAACGCGACGACCCTTTCGATCATCTCACGTTCGACGTCGTCCAAAACGCCCTCGGCCTCGCTCTCTTTGAGGAGGCCGTAAATGTCTTCGACGCCCGGCTCGAGGCTTCGGCGGGGCGGCCTATGCGCCAGAAAATCGGCCAGCGCCACCGCGGCCCGGTTTAAGGGGTAAAATATCCAAAAAATGAATTTGATAAAAGGCGAGGTAAAGGCGGCGCCTCTTTCGGGCCACGCCACGCCCAGCGTCTTGGGCAACGTTTCCGCGAAGATAAACACGACGGCCGTCGCCACCGCCGCGGCTATAAGCGGCCCGTATAAGGGATGCGCCCGGACCCCCAAGGCCGTCGCGAGAGATGCGGCCGCGGCGAGCGCGAACATGTTACCGATGACGATCGTTACGAGGAGACGGCGGGGCCGGGCGAGGAGAGAACGCACGAGCGGCGCAGTAACCCGGCGGCGGAGTTTCATCCGGCGAAGGCGGACGCTCCCCAGCGAGAAAAGCGCGCTCTCCGCGGTGGAGAACAACGCGCCGGCCGCGACCGCGGCCGAGAGCAATAAGGCAAGCGTGAAATTACTCAAATCCATCGCGGCCACTCCCCGCCGGCGTTAGCGAGTTTCGGCCCAAAGCCCCACCGTTCTGCTGGTATAAGCCGCGTAGGCGTCTTTGCGGAAAAGGAGACCTACGAGCCGCGAAGGGTCAACGCGGCTCACGACCGGCAGGCTTTCGACGTCGAGGCGCTCGAACTTCTCCCACACCGTATACAACGTCTCGTCTTCCGAGACGGTAAAGATGTCGCGCTTACACAGTTCTTCCGCTACGACGATTGTCGAGAACGACCGCTCGTTCATCCAACGTCGGAGGTTTTGCATGGAGATTACGCCCACGAGGCGGCCTTCGTCGTCCACGACGGGGAAAGAATTCTGGCGCGCCTCCTGGATAAATTGTACGACGTCTTTAAACAACGTGTTGCTCTTTACGGTCTCGAAATCGCGCCGCATCACGTCCCGGGCGTTGATGGCCTTCAAGACGTCGACGTCCTTACCCTCGCGTAAATTGATGCCCGCGCGTTTTAACTTTGTCGTGTAAATCGAGAGGTCGTTCAAACGACGAGCTACGATGAGCGCGATAACGCACGCGGTCATCAACGGCAATATAATGGAATAATTGTCGGTCATCTCGAATAGAATGACGACCGCGGTCAACGGCGCGTACGTGGTTCCCGCGACCATCGCGCCCATACCCACGAGCGCGTACGCGCCCGGCTGCGCGGTGAAGTTGGGAAATACCTCGCGCGCCAACACGCCGAACGCGCCCCCCAACATCGCTCCCATAAACAACGACGGCGCCAGGATCCCGCCGGAGCCGCCGGAGCCGAGGGTCGTCGTAGTCGCGAAAAGTTTCGCCAGTACAAATATCAACAACAAGTACAGCGGGAAAAGGCCGCTGACGGCGACGTCTATGGGCCCGTAGCCGGTCCCGAGAATTTGCGGCGTAAAAATCCCTACGGCACCCACCAACGCGCCGCCCATCATAGCTCGAGCCGGCGGCGGTATCGCCCTTAATGCCTTATCATAAAAATCTTCCTGGCCGTAAAGGGCCCGCGTGAACAGGACCCCCATTAAACCCGCGGCCACGCCGAGTACCGCGTAAAGCGGAAGCTCTCCCCACGACCTGAGCTGAAAGTGTAACACCGTGAGCGACGGGTAGTTGCCGAAATACCAGCGCCCCACCGCGGCCCCCACGACCGAGGACAGGACCACCGGCGCGAAGTTGGCGAACGCGAAATCGCCCAGGATTATCTCGAGCGAAAATAACGCCCCCGCGATCGGCGCGTTGAAGGTCGCGGCTATGCCCGCGGCCGCGCCGCACCCGACCAAAGTCCTGACCCTCTGGCCGGAAAGGTGCAAAACCTGCCCCAAGGCGCTGCCGATACTCGAGCCGGTTTGTACAATGGGGCCCTCCCTACCCGCCGAGCCTCCTGAGCCGATGCAGATGGACGAGGCCAAGATCTTGACAACCGCGACCCGCGGCCTGATTATGCCGCCGCGAACCGCGACCGCGCCCATTACCTCGGGCACGCCGTGTCCCTTGGCCTCGCGCGCGAAGTAATACACGAGCAGGCCTACGACCAGGCCGCCGGCGCCGGTTATAAGCGGGAGCGCCGCGCGGCCGTACGGCAGCGTCTGCTCGGCCCAACCCCAGGCACGTTCCAACAGTACGAAGTTAAAGAAACCGATTAACTTGCGGAAGACGACCGCGGCCAGGCCGGAAGCGAAGCCGACCATCACCGCGAGCAACACCGGGCCTACGTACCGCGTACGCGGAAAGCCGTAAAGGAAACGCTTAAACCGCCTAAGCCCTTGCCGCCATTTTTCGCCGTTGGTCGCCACAGCCGGAACGTAGAACGCCGCCGTCGCCGCGCCCCTTAAGGAAGTGCAAGCTTATTAGGGGTAAAAGCGGTTCAACATCCGCGGGAACGGGATGGCTTCGCGGATATGCTTAACGCCGCAAATCCACATTACGGTGCGCCCGAGCCCCAGGCCGAAGCCCGCGGTCGGAACCGCCCCGTAACGCCTAAGGTCCAAATACCACTCCAGCGGCTCGAGGGGCAGTCCGTAGGCCGCGATGCTTTCGAGAAGGGTTTCCAAATCGCTCTCGCGGCAGGAGCCGCCGACGATTTCGCCGTAACCTTCGGGCGCAAATACGTCCATCGAATAGGTCAACCGCCGGTCGTCTTCGCGCCTCTTCATATAGAACGCCTTGGCCTCGAGCGGGAAATATTCGACGACGAATGGACGGTCGAACTCCTCGGCGAGCGCCGTTTGCTCGTCGCCGCCCAAATCTTCGCCCCACGGCAAATCGTGACCTTTGGCCGAGAGGATTTCGCGCGCGCGCTCATAAGAGACGCGCGGGAAGGGCGATTTTATGCGGCTTAGCGCCGCCGCATCGCGTTTCAGGAGCTCGAGCTCGGCGCGCCGACGGTCCAAGACGGCCGCCACGATGGCCGTGATCAAGTCCTCCGCGAGCGATACGTTGCCGTCGTGGTCGAGAAAAGCTACCTCGGGCTCTACCATCCAGAACTCCATGACGTGGCGCCTGGTCTTCGACTTCTCGGCGCGGAACGTGGGGCCGGCGCAATAAACCTTTCCCAAGGCCGCGGCCGCGGCCTCCATATAAAGCTGGCCGCTCTGACTCAGGTACGCCGGTTGGCCGAAGTAGTCGGTCTCGAACAACGTCGTCGTCCCCTCGCACGACGTGGGCGTGAGTATCGGCGCGTCCACGCGTACGAAGCCGCGTTCGTCGAAGAAGGTGGTTATGGCGTTCTCAATCGTGGACCGTATCCTGAGAATCGCCTCCTGGCGCGGCGAACGGAACCAGAGGTGCCGGCGGTCCAAAAGGAAATCGACGCCGTGCTCCTTCTTCTGGATGGGATATTCTTCGGCCGCGGATAAGACGTCTATGTCCTTAACGAGGAGCTCGACGCCGCCGGGCGCCCTGACATCCTCCCTTACGGTAGCGGCAATCCGCACGGACGATTCCAACGTCAACTCGGCGCAACGGGCGAAGACCTCGGCCGGGACCGCGTCCGCGGCGCACACCGCCTGTACGCGGGCCGTGCCGTCGCGGAGTTGAATAAAATATATCTTCCCGCTGCTCCGGAAATTAAAAACCCAACCGCCGACCTCCACCTCTTCGCCGACGTGCGAGCTTAATTCCTCGAGCCAAATACGCGTCATATCGTCTTCCGCGCGGCCCCGGCGCCACGGCTTAGGCCGCGCGCGCGGAGGTTAAGCCACGCCGCGAGCGCGCACCCGAATAGGACGATGCTCATGAACTGCGGCACCGTCAATCCTAAGGCGAGCGGTTCGTGGTCGCCGCGAAGGAATTCTATCGCGAAACGGTAGATAGAATAAAGCATGAGATAACCCCAGAAGATCTGGCCGTCGAAGCGGCGGCGCCGCCAGGCTATAAGCAGTATTGCGAAGATACCCAGGTTGGCGGCGGCGGCGTAGAGTTGGACGGGGTGAAGGCGGATGCCGACGCCCGGAAACACGACGCCCCACGGCAGCGACGTAGGTTTGCCCCAACAGCATCCGTTCAAGAAACAGCCTACACGCGTGATGGCGTACCCGAGCGCGACCTGAGGTGCTACGAGGTCGCTGCCCAACCATACCGGGATCCCTCGGCGCTTCATAAACACGATGGCGGTTACGGCGGCGGCGGAAAGGCCGCCGTAGAAGATAATGCCGCCGCGCCATATCTTAAGTACCGCGATCGGATCTTGAATGTAACGGGGTAGGTTGAAGAGGATGAAGAAAATGCGCGCGCCCACGATAGCGGCGATAACGACCCAGAAGCCCATGTCGATAAAGTCGCTGAAATTCAGGCCTGCCTTGCGGGCGTTCCGGGCCGTTATCAAAATGCCCAAAATAAAAGCGACGGCCAACGTGACGCCGTACGACTTTATCGCTATCGTATCAGTGGCTCTCCAAATTATCTGGTGCAACCTTACCTCCTCGCAAGTCGACGCCCTGAATACCTCACTCGGGTTTGATGCTCAGGTCGTCGAAGTACGCGGTGGCGCCGCGGGCTTCTAAGCCAACGCGGCCCTGAAGGAGGCCGATGTCGGTAGCCTGGCCGACGACGGTCCCGTTTATCTCCATCGTAAGGTCGTTGCCCGACGCCGTAGCCCTCAGCGTAAACGGCATCCCTACGCGTAGGGCGGGGACGCGGGCGCTCGCGAGGACGGGCGGCTTCCCGCTCGCGCCGATCTTCCTGATTCGGGCGATCCTTTTCTTGGGCACGATTTCAAAGGCGTAGCGTTCTCCGCCCCTGGGGTTCACCCTTAGGACCAGCCCGGCCCAGCCGAGGTCGTTCTTAATGCTCTGGACGAAAATTGTACAGCTCACCGAATAATTGGTCCCCGGGTCGTAATTAACGCCCACCAGGGCGTCCCGGACCTTCAGCATTTCTTTCTCGGATTCAACGAGCGTACCCTCGCCCTTTTGCCACACGGCAAAATCTTCGGCCGTTACGGCGACGAAATCGTGCTTGAAGCCTTCGCCCCGCGCCGCGAAGCCCCACTCCCCGAGTATACCCTTATAGTAAAGAACCAAGACGCAGGCCACGGCCAAAAGAAAGGCCGAGCCGGCAACAAGTGCCGTTATTAAGCAACCCCTCTTACTCTTCTTCTTCGGTTCCACCGGCGGCGCAGCCTCCTCCTCGAGCCGGGCCGGAACCTCTTCCTCGGGCATAGGCGTTTCGGGCGCGGGGGCCGAACTTTTCGGCGGCTCGCTTTCGTCACGCGGCGCTTCTCTCTCCTCAGAAGCCGCCGAATCGCGCGC
>CAZWAM010000003.1:11261-15656 GCA_964631855.1 uncultured bacterium
ACGTCGCTAAGCCCCGGTCACTTAACCCGGGAAATCCCGAACTAATTCCCTCGATTTCAATACTACGTGAAGTACGAAACGACCTCGTCCCGGCGCCGCCTGGCTCGCGTCGCGCGTGAGAATTACGGGCCACGTCTAAGTGGCGGCCGCTATTCTACGATAACGACCGGCGTCCCGGGCGAGACCAATCTAAACAGCTCGCCGGCGTCGTCGTTATACATCCTGACGCAACCGTGCGAGACCGCGTTCCTTATGCTGGACGGCTCGTTCGTGCCGTGGATTCCGTAACCTTTTTTGTTTATGCCAATAAACCAATCGCCCAGGCCGTTATCGGGCCCGGGGGGAATCGCCTTGCCCTCCCAATACCAGGTCGGCTTCTCAAGCGTTACCGTAACCTCGAACCGGCCCGCGGGCGTAGGCGACTCGGGTTTGCCGGTGGCGCAAGGCCAAATATGGGTCAACTCGCCGTCCTCGAAGAAGCACACCGCCTTTTCCGATTTATCTACGAATACGCCGTTCTCCGGGGCTTCCGCGAACGGCATTTCCGCGGCGTCCCACCCCACGATACCTTCGACCTCTTCGACACCCGCGCTCGGAACCACGGCGCCTAAGCCGAGCTTAGCCGCGACGGATTCGCAAACTCCGCCCCGAGCGCCGCCGTCCAAGACTTTTACGTCCGCCGTTGGTTCCGGCTCGGCGCCGCGGCGAACGTCCTCCGCCGGCGCGCGGCAGCTCGACAATCCGGCGAAAACCGCCAAGGTCGCCGGGCCAATCGCTAAGGATTTATGCGATAGCCGCACAGTTTTTCTTTTACGTAAAATACGAAACTAGCTCTTCCCGCGGCCGCCTTTTCGGCGCTTGCGGCGCGGGTTTCGTTTTATCTCTTTGGCCTAGCGCTATCATCGCCAGGAGTTCCCAATTCCCCTCCGGCTTCACCAACACCTCGATCTCTTTTTTTGCGATAAGCGGCCCCGTCATCCAACAACCCGCGTACCCGAACGCGTGAGCCGCGAGCAATATATTCTCGATCGCCGCCGCCACGCTTTGAACCGACGCATTCTCCCGCGTGCTAAGCGAAAGTTCGGGCGCGTACCTGCTCAAGAGACGCTCGAGTAACGCACGATAAGGTTCTACGAAACAGGAAATTAAAGCCGACGAGTTATCAAAAAACGTTATATACTGGACGTACCCGTTAAAGCTCTTAGCCGCACTCGCGGACGATATCCTCTCTTTGATTTGCTCTACGCTCGCTGCCGCGGCGTTTTTAATCTGATTTATTAAATCTCTATTCGTAATCACCGCAAAATGCCAAGGTTGCTGGTTCGAACCGGACGGGGCATACAGGCCGCATTCAACGATTGCGTCCAAGTGCTCGCGGGGTATGGGTTCGGGCGACATCGCCCTTATGGAACGGCGCGTCTTGACGAACTCGACGAAATCTTCCGGCTCGATAACCATCCTATAATTATTATTAATAAAATAGTCGCAAAAGCCTAGTATTTAAGAAGTTTCGATCTCCATTCTTAGTCGTTCCCTGGTCACGACGTGGTGGGCGCGCGACAACGGCTCGGGGATGCGATAGCGGGGTGATAGCTCCAATACGAATTCCTCGGCCCACTCGAGGCGGCTGCGGTGGCCTACGGACACGTAAACGGGCTTTACGCCGGCCCGAGTTCTTAATACGGTGCCAATACGTTCGCCGTTATGCGTGAGCGAAGCGCGGGACCCTTTAGCTTTGCCCAGGCGCTTCGGTTCGTTGCCGACGAGCCGCGACTTAGCGCACCCGATCGTGGGAATGTCGAGGAGAACGCCGAGGTGGGAGGCTATGCCGAATCGCCGCGGATGGGCTACCCCTTGGCCGTCGACGAATAACACGTCGATTTTGTCGCACAGGGATTTCAAGATATCATAGCAAAGAGGCGCCTCGCGGAAACTGAGCAAGCTCGGCACGTACGGGAACGGCGTAGGCCCCTTCCGGCAAATAACGTCGACGGTCTCGAGGTCGGGATATGAGAGGATGACCGCCGCACCGACGTTCAAAGAACGGCCGCGGTGGTAGGCTACGTCGACGCCGGCGACGCAGCGTATCGAACGAGGGCGCGACGCGTACTTGACGCGCGAGGCCAGTTCCCGTTGCATACTTACGGCCTCTTTGAGGTCTTTTGGGAAATAAGGTTTCACCATATTAACTGGTCCCGGGCGGCTTGGTTATGGCGACTAAGACGACGCCGAAACAAATCAAAAACAAGCCGGCTACTCTGACCCACGTTACTTTATCGTCGAACAGCCACCACGAAAGGAGAAAAACCAACACGTATCCCAACGCGATCATAGGATACGCGTACGAAAGCTCGGTCCGGCTCAATACCACGAGCCACGAGACGGACGATAGGCCGTAACAAAATAAGCCCAGGAGTACGAGGGGCCTGAAAATAGTCGTCAATAACGCCCTGTTTAAGCCGGTAATGGGGCCGTCCGCCGATACGCCTTGCTTGAGGAAAATTTGGCCCGTGACGCCGAGAGCCACGGAAAGTAAAATCAACGCTATAGTCTTCACGGCACCTCCGCCGCGCCGAGGCGCGAAAAGGTTTACGAACGTCGCCGCCGTCGCCGACGATTGAAATCACGTATACCGTAATATAGTCGGGCCACGCGTAACGGCTTCAGAAGAATCGCCTCCGCGGCGCAAGTCTCGCAGCAGCACAAGCACTGGATACATTTCGCCGGTTCTATTAAGGCCACGTCGCCCCTCATCTCCGCCGCGCCCACCGGGCACGACGCGACGCACTGCTCACATCCGTCGCAGCGGTCCGCGATTACCGCGGGCCTGATGACGAACTGGCGACCGGCTAAGCGGAGCAAAGGCCGGGGCAGGTGCCGCAGCCATAAGCTGCCGGGTGCCGCGACGTCGCCGAAAACCAGACCCGTGAAATCTTCCCCCACCCATACGACCTCCGGCTCCGCGGGCGTCAGGCCGCGGTCGATGCTTTTCTTAACGGTCGGTACGTCCTCGGGGGCGAACCCGAGCATCCGCGCCAATACGACGTCCACCGCGGCGACGTTGTTCCCCGCTACTACGACGTTAAAATCCCTCGCGTCGCCCGACGCCGGCCCGTCACCCTCCAAGCCGACTATCCCATCCACGAAAGAGAACGTCGGCGCCAGAACCGGTATAAGGTCCACCAGCAACTCGGAAAAATCTTCCGGGTGCGGCGCCCGCCTGTGTAGTTCGGCTTTCGCCAGGCCGGGAATCATCCCCAGGCAATTCTTTACCGCGCCCGTAAGCGTCGTCAGAAAATGGGTCTTTAGCTTGGCGACGCCGACTACCGCGGCTCCGTCGCAGACGCGGGCCACGCGGATTTCATCTATAAAACGGCTATTTACCCGCCTCGTCACGGAGCCGCTCGCCTCGAAAGACACGAGCGGGACGCCCGCGGCTCGAGCCGCTTCCGCGGCGCCGGTGTTCTCCCAAACGCGCTTTATGCCGCGTACGGCCCCGGCCGGACTATCGCCGACCATCACCTCTCGGCCGCGCTCCCTCAAAAGAGTCGCGAGTACGCCGATGAAGGCCGGGTGCGTCGTAACGGCCCGCGCCGGTTCCCGCGCGGCCATAAGATTGGGTTTGACGAGCGCGGGCCGCCCGGGCGGCGCGACTACGTCCCAACCGCCGGCCGCCTCGGCGAGGGCTTCCAGGACCGGCTTGAGCTCCACTTCCTCGTACGAGAAAGCCCGAGCTACGAAAACCTTAGCGCCGGCCCCATCCGTATAGTCGTTTCCGTTGCCTATCAAATTATTATAATACACGCCTTAACCTATTTCAAGCAATTTAAAGGCGCATATTAAAAAGGGTGAACTATTTTTCTTTGGAGTTATACCCGGCAACCGGCCTACGTACTCGACACGAAATCTCATACCGGCGAGAACCGGGAGAAATGAGCGACCTAACTCCCGCGACCTTCCTCGAGGCGGAAGCGCTTCGGCAGGAGCTCGTCTGCTTTTTTCGCCACGTAGCCGCCGGCGCCGTCTTCCCAAATCACCGTCGCCTCCGGCCCCAACTCGGCGATGACCTGGCGACACGCGCCGCAAGGGAGCACCGGCCGGTCCGCGGCAATAGCGAGAGCGATTATTTCGCGTGCGCCCCCCGCGACCAACGCGGCCACGGCCGCCCGCTCCGCACATAGGCTCAAGCCGTAGGAAGCGTTCTCGACGTTGACGCCGACGTACACGCGGCCGTCGTCGCCCAGCGCCGCGGCGCCGACCTTGAAGCTCGAGTAGGGGGCGTAAGCCCGCTCTCGGGCTGCGCGCGCGGCCGCCATTAGCCTTGCGACCTCTACTTTTTCCACGACAAACCTCCGGTTGACGAAAGGGCGCCGACCCGCGAAGGCCGACGCCCCG
>CAZWAM010000003.1:15756-24703 GCA_964631855.1 uncultured bacterium
GAGACGTCGAATTTGTTGGCGTCGTTCTCGTCGCGAAGGAAGCCGGCGTACGTCACCGTTTTCCCGCCCGGCGTCCCGGCTACCTCGCGCGCCTCCGACGCCGCGCCGGGCGTGGCCTTCCGCTCCTCGGCCCTCTTCGAAGAGCTACAGGCCAGAACCGCGCAGCCGAGCGCCGCCGCCACCGCGGGCGTTATTAGCACCTTTGCCTTAAGGGAAGCTCGCACCGTTTTATTTTTCAAAAAAAGAAACCTTATCGCCGCGGAAAGCTATCAGACGCGACCGCGGTTGTCAAGGTTTTTTCCGACAACGGGTTCTCTTGCTTTACGAGAAACGACGCGAGATGGACGCCCGCCGCGGTTTCGCGTTGACCTGTATGAGCCAAAATGATATGCTGGCGTCCATAATGCCCGTCTCGGCCCTACTTTTAATAATCGCCTCCGGCCTAATCTTATCGGTGTGGAACCTTTTAGTCAAAAAGGCTTCCGACCCTTCGGTTTTCTTCTTGGGGGCCGTAGTTTTCGCGCTCGCCTTATATACGCCGGCGTTCGTCTTTATAATAGCTCCCGGCCTCGAGCCCCCCTCGTTCGAAGCCGCGGCCGCTACGGCGCTCGCCGGCTTAACCGAGGGAGTCTATTTCATCCTCCTCACGCTTTCGTACCGGCGGGGCGACCTTTCGCTCGTTTACCCCGTAAGTCGGGGCTCGGCGCCGCTCTTCATCTTGGCGGGGGGCGTACTGCTCCTCGCGGAGAGAGTTACAACGCTCGGCTACTTAGGCATCGGCCTTATCGTAGCCGGCATCGCCGCGGTCGCGTGGCCCGGCCGCGGGGCCCGCGTCACGGCCGTCGCCGTTGTCCTGTCTATATCCACGGGCGCCGCCATCGCCGCCCACCACGTTTGCTACAAATGGGCGCTGGGATTCATTCCTCCCTACGCGGTAATTTACGTGGCGTGGTCGATAGCGGCGGCGACGCTCGGCGTTTATTGCCTCGCAACGCGGCCTTTTTCTGTCGCGGCGCGTTACTTATACGGCAATATATTTTTGGCCGTCGCGGTAGGCGTAATCGCTATTGGCGGGTTTCTATGCGCGCTCGTGGCCCTCAATATGACGCTCGTCTCGTACGTGGGCGCGGCGCGCAACATAGGTATGATATTCAGCGTTCTCTTCGGCGCGCACCTCTTGGGAGAAGGGGCGCGCTGGCGCCGTCTGGCCGGCGCGGGAGCCATTACGGCCGGCGTGGTGTTTATTGCCCTCGCGTAATCGCCCGCCCCGTGGCGTAAAAACCCCGGCGAAAAAGCCCTACAGCATTCCGACGGTGGTGGCGTACGCCTCCACGTTCGCGCCCGGCGTGTAATGCAGCGCCAGCGCTTCGTCCGGTTCGTCGTTGATTTTCGTATCGGGCGCGACGACGGTGCCGAGGACTTTCCCGTGTTTTATTAAAATATTTGCGGCCCGTTCGCCAGCGATAATCGAAATCAGGCCCGTAATTTTCGATTTCGCGGCCCAGGATAAATATTCCTCAATATTAATAACCGCCGACGGCATCCGCGCTATGGCGACGTGCCCGGAAAGGCCTACCGCAATCGCGGAGGCCGCTTCCTCAGCCAAGCGATATAGTTCGCATTTTCGGCCCGTCTCGCCGAATAACTTTTCGAAAGCCGGCCAAGCTTCCTCGCCCCGGCGAAAGCTTTCGCAATCCCATACCAAGCCGCCCACCGCGGCCCCCTCGATAAACAAAAACAAACTCCACTCGCCTTCGGGCGAGCCGACGGTACAACAACCGGTAAAACGGGACTTTTCCAGTTCGTCCAAGAGCTTCGCCGGCGCCTCTGCCGAAAGCTGCCCCGCCGGTTCGCCCGCGGGCAAGACCGGCAGCGGCGGAACTTTCTGGGGGGGCGCGCCCGCGGATATATCGAGCTTGCCCGCGGCGAGCGCGTCCGCGACCGCCTCGGGTACGTTCGTCGGGAAATCTTCGTCGGCCGGTATGACGTCTTCAATAAAACGATACTCGCCCTCCCGCCACCCGAGAACGGCCTTGACCGCGACGTCCCCCTCGCTCGCTTTGCCGGAGGCGTGTTGAGCGAGGCCGCGCTTGAATGTTACGAAAACGGTCTCCCCTTCGGGCCCCTTAAAATGAACGACGCCGTAGGCGCGGGCCCGGTGAATGGCGGCGAACACTTCCGCCGCGCTAGTCTTCTCTAAGTCGCCGTTTTTTTCGAAGTCCATCGCGCCCGCCGTATAAAACTTCGGACAAAACCGGGCCAATATAACATACGCGCGCTATCCGGTCAAACACGACGATAATGGAGTTGCGCCGCGAACGAAAAAATGTTATTTTTTCGCGTGGCCGTAAAGACGACCAAGCATATTGAACTCGAGGTATTCGTTACGCTACGGGTCGTAGACCGCGTGGCACTTACGGCGCGCCAGGCCCTGACGGAACGCCTCGCCTACGACGACGTTCTCGCGGACCTCAAGCGGCAAGATTATTACCGCGTTGCCGTCGCGGGAGAAGAAGCCGAGGCCTTAACTTACCTTCGCCAGATCGCCGCAAACACTACTTTCTTCGCAAACCCGAACAAGGAGACTTGCTCCATAGAATACGTCACGCGGCCGCTCTCGAAGGACAACCGGTACGTCGCCCTCGTCTACCCTCGCGCGGGCCTTTTCGACGAGTCTTTGCGCCGGTACCTCGCGCAAGACTTGGGGTACGACCGCGTCGTCGCCGCGGGGCGAGGCGTCGCCTGGACGATAGAGCTTGCGCCCGGCGTCGACGAGAAATACGTCGAAGAAATTCTCGTCGCCCGCGAGCGGACCCTCGGCCTGCTCCTAAACCCCCACGCGGAGAAATACGAAATAGCTTAGCGCTCGCCGAATATAGCCCTCCCAACCCTCACCATATTCGAACCTTCCTCGATCGCCAGCTCGAAGTCATCCGTCATCCCCATCGAGAGAAAACGAAACCGGGGCCCGAGCGCGGGCGCCATTTTCTCGAAGAGGGCGCGGAGCCTCCGGAAAGCCTTGGCCGTTGCAAGCGGGCCCTCGCCCAGCGGCCCCAGCGTCATCAAACCTTCCAACGCAAGGTTCGCGCACGTGGCGACGTAGCCGGCAAGGTCCTCGCCCTCCTCGGGCGCGACGCCGAACTTCGTCTCCTCGCCGCTCGTATTCACCTCGAGCAAAACGGGGACGACCTTCTCCGCCGCCGCGGCCCTTTTCTGTAGTTCGTCCGCAAGCCGCCGGCTGTCGAGGGATTGGACCATATCGAAAAGCCGAACCGCCTTCCCCGCCTTATTCCGTTGTAAATGGCCCACCATATGCCAGGCGCAGTCGAGGTCGGCGAGCTCGCGGATTTTGGGCTCGGCCTCCTGGACGCGATTCTCGCCCACAATCCTTACGCCCGCGTCGACCGCGGCGCGTACCTCCGCGGGGCCGCGCGTCTTCGCGACCGCGACCAACGTCACGTCCTCCGCGGCGCGCCCGGCACGCGCGGCGGCCGCGGCCATTAGCGTCAAAACCGCTTCTAAGTTATCGGCTATCGTCGGCATTTTCCGCTCTCGGCGGCTGAAACTCTTTTTCCGGCTGCTTAGGCCTTATGACCTTTGCCCCGGCCAAAACGCCCAAGGCGTGTAGATTCGCCAATTCCCGGTGGTCGCAGTGCAAGGTGCCCCGCGCGCGGCTCTCGCGCTCGAGCCGCACTTCGTAACGGCCGTCCTCGAGCCACCGCCTGACGACGACACGCCGGCCCGCCTCGGTTATCGTTAAGTCCGATTCGTCTTGCGCGCGGATGCGGAAAGCCGCAACCAACCCGTCCAAAAACTTAATTATCCTGCGGCGCGCCCCGCCGGGCCACCAAGGAGCTGCGATACGGACTACCGCGACCACCGGCTCCAAAGGCGGCCGTTGCTCGAGCTCGGGCTTCAATACGGCTTCCCGGCCCGCTCCTACGTCGATCTTCTTCTCTTCCTTCATCGGTGTCCCCCCGGCCTACCCTGAATCGGCGACGTATTCGCGGTCCGCGGCAGGACCTAAACGCGTGAAACGGACGCGAACCTCGGCCCGCGGTTCGGCTTAGACTTCGGCTAAGGTTAAATTTACCATAGCGGCCCGGGCGAAGCAAGAAGCGCGGGGGCGGGTTTTTGTTTTGGCCTAGGGCCGCGTTAATCCTTGACTTACGATGACGTTTAGAATAGAATCTTTGATTAACGTGGAGGCCCTCGTAGCATGCGCCTACCCACGCTGAAGTGGACCGGCGACGCGCTGGAGCTTATTGACCAGACGCTCTTGCCCGGCGAGTTGGTAATCGAACGGTGCGAGAAGGTCGAGGAAGTCCACGACGCGATACGACGGTTGGCTGTGAGGGGCGCGCCGGCCATAGGCGTAGCCGCGGCTTACGGCGTATTGCTCGCCGCGCGCGCCGCGGGGAACGTATCGCCGGATGAACTGCGCAGCCGCGTCGCCCAGGCCGCGGATTACCTGGAGGCGGCGCGGCCCACGGCCGTCAACCTGTCGTGGGCCGTCAGACGTATGGTAAAGGCGGTCGAAGGAAAAGGAACATCCGCGGAAGAACTTTACGGAAGGCTCGCGCGCGAGGCCGAGGCGATCGCGGACGAAGACCGGCGGGCCAACCGGGGGATAGGCAAATTCGGCGCCGCTCTCTTGAGGGACGGCGCCGCGGTCTTGACCCACTGCAACGCGGGCGCTCTCGCGACCGTCGACTACGGTACGGCGTTGGGCGTCGTCTACGCCGCCGCGGAAGACGGCAAGAATATTTCCGTTTACGTGGATGAGACGAGGCCGCTGCTTCAGGGCGCCCGCCTCACGGCTTGGGAGCTTATACAGGCCGGCATCCCGACGACGCTCATCTGCGACGACATGGCCGCAACGATTATGGCGCAAGACAAGGTCGATTGCGTGATCGTCGGCGCCGACCGCGTCGCGGCCAACGGCGACGTCGCGAACAAAATCGGCACGCTCAACCTGGCGATATTGGCGCGGCACTTCCTCGTTCCTTTCTACGTCGCGGCCCCTCTCTCGAGCGTTGACTTCGACGCTGCTTCCGGCGCCGACATCCCGATCGAGGAACGCAGCTCGGAAGAGGTAACGGGATTCGCCGGCGCACGGACGGCCCCGGTAGGCGTCGGCGTTTCGAACCCGGCCTTCGACGTCACGCCCGCGCGCCTGGTCGACGCGATCATTACGGAAGCCGGCGTCGCGAAGCCGCCCTTGGGCCCCGCCTTGGCCGCGTTGAAAGATGAAACGGACAGGTCGTCGATTTAACCGCGTCGTCGTCATCGTCCTCGACGGCGTGGGAGTCGGCGAGTTGCCCGATGCCGAATATTTCAGCGACGAAGGTTCGGACAGTCTCGGAAACGTCGTTAAAGCCCGGGGGAAATTACACCTTCCCTACCTCGCCCGGCGCGGCCTCGGCCGGCTGTCCCCCCTTCCGGGTTTCGAGAACGTAGAAGTGACCGGCGGTTACGGCAAAATGGCTATGACCGCCGCGGGCAAGGATTCGACGAGCGGCCACTGGGAAATCGCGGGCCTGGTCCTAAAAGAAAATTTCCCCGTATTCCCCGGCGGATTCCCAAATGAAGTCGTTGAGAATTTAAAGGCCGCGACGGGGTACGGATTTATCGGTAACCGCGCGGCTTCGGGCACGGGAATCGTCGCCGAGTTGGGGGGCGAGCACCTTCGTACGGGCGCGTTGATACTGTACACGTCGGCGGACAGCGTGTGCCAAATCGCGGCCCATACCGACGTAGTGCCGCTCGAGGAACTCTACGGCATCGGCGAAAAGGCGCGGGAGGTTATGACGGGCCCTTATCGCGTGGGAAGAATTATCGTAAGGCCTTTTGCCGGAGAGCCCGGGTCCTTTCGCCGGTTGAACGACGCCCGGCGCGACTATTCGCTTGAGCCGCCCGCGCCCACCTTGCTCGACGAGCTCTCGGCGCGCGGCTTCGACGTCAGGGTTATCGGCAAGGTCGACGACGTCTTCGCCGGCCGCGGCTTCACCCGCTCCCGCCACACCAAAGACAACGCGGACGGGATTTCCGTAATAAAGTCGGAACTAAGCGACGATTTCGAGGGTTTGGTCCTCGCCAACCTCAACGATACCGACACGGTCTTCGGCCACCGCAACGACGTAGAGGGCTACGCTCGCGCTTTGGAACGCTTCGACGAGGCGCTGCCGGCGGTGGAAAGTGAGATGGACGCGAAGGACCTGCTACTAATCGTCTCGGACCACGGAAATGACCCCACGACGCCGAGCACGGACCACAGCCGCGAATACGTTCCTCTCCTCGCGTGGCACCGGCACTTTAGGCGCGCCGTCCCGCTCGGGACGAGAGCGACCCTCGCGGACGTAGGCCGGACCGTCGCGCAGAACTTCGGCGTCGGGCCGCTGGGCGCGGGAACGTCTTTTTTAAATGAGATCCAAAATTAAATTTTTTATAGCGATAGCGTGCTTCGTCGGCCTCACGGCCGCGTGGGCCCAGGAAGAAGGCGGCGAGGGCGAATCTACCAAAACCTTCGACCTGGGTTATTCCTCCGTAAGCGATTCAAGAAATACGGACGCGAGCGTCTCGTATACCGTGCCCCTTACGGAAAACGTCGATTTCTCGACGTCGACGTCGCTCGGGAACGGCTACAACCTCGAAGACAACCGATATTCACGCGGCCGTAATACCAGCCTCTCCGTCGATTATGACCCGCCGTCGCCCTGGCGTTTGAACGTCGCGTACGGGAATACCTATAATTTGGTTCATCGCCCCTTAAGCGAGGAATACGCGGAGTTTAAAACGGAGAGCTCGTCGAACAACGTCAATTCCTCCCTCAATTACGAATTTTCGGACGATTTAAAAGCCGACTTAACGTTGGGGGTCGACGAGTCGTCGCAAAGGGTCATAATCCAGGAGGGCACGGTCCCGCCGCCCTCGAGCGGCCGCGGCCACACTTACGGCGGCGGCGTCGACTACAACTTGACCGCTGCCACCTCCCTGGGCCTCAACTATTCCGGCAGCATCGAATCCTCAAAGATCGAACTTGCGAGGACGCGGACCTTCCCGCCTCGGCCGCCTAAGCCGGCTCTCTCCCGCAGGAAAGGAAACGGCCTCTCGGCCCAGCTCAATACCAACAAAGACCTGAGCGAGAAGGTCAACCTGAATTTATCTTTGGGCGCTTCGGAGAACGTAGGCCGCGATAACCTGCAACCCGCCCTCGACAGCGATTCGTTGAACGGCAACGCCCAGGGCGACGTAACTTACGACGTAAGCTCGCTACTCGCGCTCACCAATTCCGTTAACGTCGGCCGAAGCTTGGACCTTTATCTAAACAAACCTATGTACGAAAAACAATTCAACGAGCCGGTATACGACGCGGAGAGGTCCAGTTTCACCGACAACGCCGGCGTACGTCTAACCCCCGGCGAACACTCCGAAATGAACGTCGGAATCGAATACGCCGAGTCCGAAAGCGTTTTATACGACGAGGACGGCAAACTCCCCGACGCCGAGCTTTATCCGGAAAAAGCTAGGCTTTGCACTACCTCCCAAAGCTACAAAGCAACCTCGGACTTCGACCTGGCGCTGGGCGAAAATATAACCTTTCATCTGGCCCACTATCTCACCGAGAGCCATCCCCACAAATTGTTGTTCGAGAAACAGGACCAAACCACCAGGATCAATAACTTGGACGGCAGCATAGGCTTCGACTGGACCGAAGACTTACGGGTAGACGTAAATACGGCCATGAACGTCAACCTTTACCGATACGACGACCCGGAGACGGCCCAAAGCGAGGACCTCGACGACTTGAACGTCTACTTAGCCACCGGTTTTATATACGACGTAACGCGCGATACGACGCTCGAGATCCATACGGATATCCGAAAAACGAGCCGAAACTACGTACACCCGGAGTCTACGCTGTTCGACACCGCGAAGATCGACCGCCATCTGTCCACGAAGGCCCGGCACGAATTCGGCGAGATCTTCAAGCCGGACGTAACGATAGATTTGACCTATGGACGCGAATACTTCCCGCGGAGCCCGGAGGCCAATAGACGCCGGTGGGTCGTAAACGTCTCCCCCGGCACGGAAATCAACACCTCGGATAACCTAAAGATAAATCTGAGATTCTCATTCGTAAATGAAGAAACCGACAAGGTTTACGACCCCAAGCCCGAGGATTGGGAATTGCGCCGGAGCTACGGCGCCGGGGCCGGCATTACGTATATAATTTTCAAGGATTTATCGCTCGCGTTTAATACGAATAACTCCCACGCCGTTACCATTCGCAACCGCGTGCGCCGTCACAAGGAAGTGCCCGCAGAATCTTTCTTCGACTTCGACGCGAGCTTGAGTTACACGTTCTAGTACGGACCGCCCTTAAGGCCGGCCGCGAGTAGGGCCAAACGCCGGCAACATTCCCCCACGACGACGCGTAACGACTTCGGGCGTTCGGCTACTTATATAAAGGAAAAGCTTGACACCGACCTTTTTATCACTTATAATACCTGAGGCTAACAAAACCAAAGGATAAAAGTCGAGAGGAGCCGATGAAGAAGTACAATAAATACTTAAGAATAGCGCGGAACGCCCTTGCGGCCGCCGCCTTAGCCGCGGCGACGCTGACGTTCACGGGGTGTTTATTCAGCCCCCCCGAAGAACAGCCGCCCGTACCCGCCCCCGAAATGACCAACCCGGCGAACGTCCTGAAAAATATCGAGGTCGCTTACAACCAACGGCTCATCGAAAATTACAAAGAGGCGCTGAGCACCAACTTCGTCTTCTACTTCGACCCCGACGACGTTGAACAGCACCCGCCGGGTAAACCTGAATACGAAATCCCGGAATCGTGGACCTATACAGAGGACTGGAGAGCGACCCGGAATATGTTCCAAAAAGCCTATAGCATCTCGCTCACCATACCGACCGCTCGCGTCGGCGAACC
>CAZWAM010000003.1:24803-28628 GCA_964631855.1 uncultured bacterium
TTATTGCGACTTCGCGACCGCGCCCTACGATGAGCGTTCGGCTACGCGCTATCTCGCCGCGCTCGAGGGGGAGCTTGAGGCCGCGGCGCTATACGTCGGGAAGGCGCGCGCGGACACGCTTTACCTGGGCGGCGGGACGCCTCCCGTGCTCGGGGCCGAGCCTCTCAGCCGCGTCCTAACGGCCGCGGCGAACTACTTTCCGGTCGCGCCGGGCGCCGAAGTAACTTGCGAGGCCAACCCCGAGACGCTGTCGCCGGAAATTTCGGACGCCTTAGCCGGGGCCGGCGTTAACCGCCTCTCGCTGGGGATGCAAACCTTCGACGCCGCGACGTTGGCGATTTTGGGGCGGCGGCACGAGCCGATGGAGGCGGAGGATACCTATTGGCGCGCCCGGGCCAAAGGCTTCGAGAACGTCTCTTTGGATATGATGTACGGCCTGCCGGGCCAGAACCGCCGCGGTTGGACCGCCGACCTGCGGCGCGCCCTCGCGTTGAAGCCGGAACACGTGTCCATATATGCCCTCACGCTCGAGCCGGACGCTAAGCTCTTCCGCGAGCGCGCGGCCTACGTATTCCCCGGAGACGACGAACAGGCCGCGATGTACTACGACGCGCTCGAGCTCTTGGCCGCCGGCGGCTTGGTCCAATACGAGCTCTCCAACTTCGCGCGGCCGGGGCGCGAGTGCCGCCACAACCTCAAGTATTGGCGAGACGAGGAGTACCTCGGCTTCGGGCCTTCCGCGGCGAGCCGTTGGCGCGGCGGCAGATATCGGAACCCGCGGGATCTGGACGAATACTGCGCCGACGCGGCCACCGGGCGCTGGCCTTTGGCGAACCCCGAACTCTCGGACCCGTACCGCGAGATGCGGACCGCGGTCGTTTTGGGCCTTCGCCTTACGGCAGGCATTGACGCCGCGGCGTTCGAAGAGCGAACCGGCGTCAATCCGAAGGTCTATTATAAAAACGAGTTGGCTGAATTCGCCGCGGCCGGGTTGGTAACGGTCGACGGCGACAACGTACGCCTGAGCCACCGGGGCCTGTTCCTCTCGGACGAAGTATTCAGCCGCTTAATTTAACGTTGACCTGGCCTTAAATTTATGATATAAAACGCGTGATGGGTGACGAAGGCCACCGGCAACTAGCTCTCCTCCTAGAGGAAGCGTGAGCGTCCGCCGGCGGTAGTATATCCATTAAGGACCACAAGCGGGCGCTCGGCCCGCCGTTTTCATAATTATCCTTACCGAGGTCCGAAGGCCATGGCAAAAACAAACAACGACTACGACGCGCCGGCGACCGAAAAGCGTTGGCAGGAATTTTGGGAAGCGACGGCTTTATTCGAGGCCAACGAGGATTCGTCCAAGCCCAAGTTCTACCTGTTGGAGATGTTCCCCTACCCCTCGGGGGACCTCCACGTCGGCCACATGAAAAATTACTTCATCGGCGACGTACTCGGCCGCTACAAGATGATGCGGGGCTACGAAGTCCTTCATCCGATCGGGTGGGACAGCTTCGGCCTGCCCGCGGAGAACGCCGCCATCCAACGGGGCGTGTCGCCCACCGAGTGGACCGAGGATAACATCGCGACCTCGCGCGAGACGCTCAAGCGCGCGGGCGTCGGCTACGACTGGCGCCGCGAAGTCGCGGCCTGCCGCCCGGACTATTACAAATGGACGCAGTGGCTCTTCTTGAAATTATACGAACGGGGCCTGGCCTACCGCGCCTCGGGCCCGGCCAACTTCTGTCCGAGCTGTAACACCGTCCTCGCCAACGAGCAGGTCGTCGACGGCGTTTGTTACCGCTGCGACACGCCCGTAGAACGGCGCTACCTGAAGCAATGGTATTTCAAAATCACGGCCTACGCCGACCGCTTGCTCGACGAGCTCGAGGTCATCGAAAAGAACTGGCCCCGCCACGTCATAACGCTGCAGCGCAACTGGATAGGCCGCAGCGAAGGTATGACGGTCCGCTTCCCGGTGGTGGGCGGCGGCGACCGGCACTTCGACGTCTTTACCACGCGCGCGGACACCCTTTACGGCGTAACCTTTATGGCCCTCGCGCCCGAGCACCCGGCTATCCCGGAATTGACCGAAGGGCTCCCGACCAAAAGCGAGGTCGAGACGTTCTGCCGCGAGGCCACAAAGAAAAAAGAAATTGACCGCACCTCCGCGGCAACTGAGAAGTTCGGCATCTTTACCGGCCGCTGCGCCCGCAACCCGCTCAGCGGCGAAGAGATACCGATATGGGTAGCGGACTACGTTTTGATAAGTTACGGCGAGGGCGCCGTCATGGGCGTGCCGGCACACGACCAGCGCGACTTCCTCTTCGCCCGCAAATACGATGTTCCGGTAGTACCGGTCATACGCCCCGTTGACGGCACGCTTGCCTACGAGCGCAAAATGACAGAGGCGTTCGAGGACTACGGCGTCATGGAAAACTCCGGCCCCTACTCCGGCCTTACGTCCGAGGAGGGCAACGCCAAGCTGGCCGAAGACGGCCCGAAGGGTGGTTGGGGCCGGCCGGAGGTCAACTACCACCTCCACGACTGGCTCATAAGCCGCCAGCGCTACTGGGGCGCGCCCATACCGATAGTCCACTGCCCGACTTGCGGCGAGGCGCCGGTTCCCTACGACGAGCTGCCGGTGCTGCTTCCTCCCGAGGACAAGGTGGACTTCACCCCCGCGGAGCGCTCGCCGCTCGCGAGTTGCCGCGAGTTTATAGAGACGAGGTGTCCGAAGTGCGGCGGCCCGGCGGAACGCGACGCCGATACGATGGACACCTACGTCGACTCGAGCTGGTACTTCCTGCGTTACTGCGACGCGCATAACGCCGGCGCGCCGTGGAACCCGGCGCGCGTCAACTTCTGGATGCCGGTCGACCAGTACGTCGGCGGCGACGAGCACGCCGTCAGCCACCTGTTGTACGCGCGTTTCTTCCAAAAGTTCCTGGCCGACGTCGGCCTCGTGCGGGACGTCGAGCCTTTTCCCTTCTTCTTCAACCAGGGTATGGTCAAAGCCCGCGTAACGAAAGCCGACGGCTCGACCTCTATGGAGGTCATGTCGAAGTCGAAAGGAAATACCGTTCCCGCGGGGCCCTTCATCGCCGAACACGGCGCCGACGTCGCGCGCGTCTATATAACGTTCGCGGGCCCTCCCGGCAAAGACATGGAGTGGACCGAGGAAGGGGTCGGCGGCGCGGCGCGGTGGCTGGGCCGCGTATGGCGCCTGGTAGACGGCAACGCGACGCTCGCGCGCGATGCGATAGACGCGGCGTCGCTGTCGGCCGCGGAGAGGGACCTTTACGTCGCGACGCACCGGGCCCTCAAGCGCGTTACGGACGACCTGGAGCGCCTGCACTTCAATACGTGCGTCGCCTTTTTGATGGATTTCGTGAACCGCCTTTACGCTTTCGAGGACCGGGAGGCACCGGCCTTCGGATACGCGCTGCACCAATTGATTAAGATGTTGGCGCCGTTCGCGCCCCACATGGCCGAGGAACTCTGGCGCCGTGCGGGTCACGGCGACTCGGTCTTCCGCGAGAAGTGGGAGGAGTACGACGCCGAAGCTACCGCGGCGGCGCTGGTTACGGTCGTAATCCAGGTGAACGGGAAGTTGCGCGGCCGCGTCGACGTCGCCGCGGGCGCGAGCGAGGAGGAGGTCTTCGCCGCCGCCGCGGAGGACGCCAGCGTCGCACGCTACCTGGCAGGAAAGGCCGTAGTGAAAAAAATCCTTGTGCCCGATAAGATTTTGAATATAGTATGTAAGTAAGTGTTCAACGAATGCACGAGGCGACGAACGGCTAAGGTGAGGAGAGCGGCTAAGTTAGCGGC
>CAZWAM010000003.1:28728-34185 GCA_964631855.1 uncultured bacterium
TTCATCCCCTTCGGCGTCGAGGCCACGACGTACGAAGGTTATTTGACGTGCAGCTCGAGAACCGTCACCTCCGCTACGATCGCGCCCGGTAGGAATTACGGCGTCCGGTTCGACTACCTGCTCGAGCGCGACGGTTGGCCTTATAGGATCGGCGCCGCCGCGGGCGTTTTCAACGGCAGCGGCCCGCTGGTGAACGGCGCCGGCCGGATTTATGGCACGCCGCTGCCGACGGTAAAGAACCTCGAGCTCGGCGGTTCCTATTTTTACGCCAAAACGTTAAGGTATAAATACCGGCGGTACGGAACCGACGAAGAATACTACCTCGAAGAACCTCGGGTCGGCGCGGACCTCTCCCTCGAAGCCTGGCGCCTCGAGTTCTCGGCCGAATACATGCAACGCTTTTATAACGACTACCCGATACCGGGATACCCGTATCGAGAGCCGTATTACTTTTACAAAGATACGTACGAACGCGGCTACTTCGGCACCCTAACGTATACTCAGCCGCTGCCTTGGCGCTATTTCCAGGAGCTCGCGCCGTACGCGCGCTACGAGCGCCGCGACCCGGCCGTCCTCGAGCGCGGCGACATAGCCGAGAAAAGATTTACGGGCGGCTTAGCGTTGCACTTCCTCGGCCGTAACCTCATGTTCCGCGCCGACTATACGCGCATCCTCGAGGACGAGTGCCCCACTACCAACGACGAGATCGCGAGCGAGTTCCAGGTGATGTTCTGAAGGCGCGAGTTTTGGCCGGGCAACGTTGCCGCCACAAAAAAAAGCCGACCCCGCGGTCGGCTTCCTTTTGCCTGCGTAAAACACTCACTCATACCGTCCCGTGTTCTCCTTAATATGCTCGACCAAACGCGCGAGGCCTTCTTCGAATGGAACTTTAGGTTCCCAGCCGAGTACCTCTTCGGCTTTTTTCCCGGAAATACATATCCGGTGGATTTCGCCCGGGCGAAGGGGCTCACGCCGGGGCTCGACTTTATTGCCCGTCAACGTCGAGAGCTTGGCGAAGATTTCGGGGACCGTCGTCTCCTTGCCCGAGCCGATGCACAATACGCCCCTGTAGTTGCCGTCGGCGGCCAACACGTGCGCGTCGACGACGTCGTCGATGAAGACGTAATCCCGCGACTCGCTGCCGTCGCCGTATATTATACAAGGCTCGCCCTTGAGCATCTTCAGGGCGAAGATGGCGGTAACGCCCGCCTCGCCGCGCGGGTCCTGGCGCGGCCCGTACACGTTGGGGTACCGGAGCGCCACGTAGTCGAGGCCCCGCTGGACGCCGTAAAGGTAGAGGTAACGTTCCACCGCGAGCTTGGAACAGCCGTACTGAGAGATGGGCCGGGCCGGCGTATCCTCATCCACCGGCAGCCTCTCGGGCTCGCCGTAAACCGCTCCCCCGCTCGAGGCGAAGATGAACTTTCGGACCCCTACGCCGAGCGCGGCCTCGATCGCTTTGATCGAGCCGATAATGTTTACGTCCGCGTCAAAGGCCGGCTCGGCGGTAGAAATGCGGACGTCCATCTGGGCCGCGTGATGGCTAAGGACGTCCGGGCGCTCCGCGGCGACTAATTCCGCGAACTCCAGATCGCGAATGTCGAGTTCGTAAAAGGCCGCGCCCTCCGGGACGTTATCCCGCCGCCCGGTGGAGAGGTCGTCCACCACGGCCACGTCCCACCCCGCCGATAAGTACCGCTCGGCGACGTGGGAACCGATGAAGCCGGCGCCGCCCGTGATAAGTATCTTCAATTTACTTGTCCCTTAGCTGGCGCAGTAAGAAAACCGCGGCGGCCATGAAACAGGTCCAACCGAAATCGAGGTAAGTCTGTGCCGGAAGCTGCAGCGCCGGGAATATGAAGTCGCGATTCGCAAGGCGCGTCAATATCGCGAGAAGCCAACCTATAAAACCGGCTACGATGAAGACGTCAGCCAACCTTTTCATAATTCCTCCGTGTCGCGAGGCCGCGCGCCGCGGCCGTTATTTACTCCAGAACGGCTCGTAATCCTGGTACTCGTTTTCGGTTAATTGCTCCACCACTTCGCCCTCGGGCGATATGACGTAGATTTCGAGGTCGCCGTCCTTATCTGAGGCTATCGTTAGATATTGGCCGTCGGGCGACGTCGAAGCCCGGCCCTCCAAACTCTCCAAAGCAATTACCTCCCGGACGCCCGAGCCGTCGCGTCTAACCGCGAATAAATCGTAGTTGCCGCCGCGGTTGCTCGTAAAATATATGACCCCGCCGTCCGCGGAAAAGGACGCCATCGTGTCGATACCCGGCGATCGACTCAGGTTTCTCTTAACGCCGTTCTCGAGGATGATGACGTCGTCGTTGCCGCCGTCCTCGATGTAGACCAACGCGCCGTCGGCGGCCGCCCGGCCCATAAACTGGTCGCCTTCGCCGGCGACCAATTCCTCGGTCTCGCCGGTCTCGATATTCAAACGCCAGATATCCTTGTCGCCCCCGGCCATAGACGTGAATAATACCCATTTGCCGTCAGGCGAGAAGGAAGGGTCCAATTCCGGGCAAAGGGTATCCGTTAAACGCCGGAGGCCCTTGCCGTCGGCGCCGACGACGTAGAGCTCGTTGTTGCCGTCGCGGTTACTTACGAAAACCACGAGTTCGCCGTCCGGCGACAGGGCCGGCTGGTCGTCGTACGCCGCGTCGCCAGTCAAACGCACGAGGTTCGAGCCGTCGCCTTCCATTACGTATATGTCGTGATTCCCGCCCCGGTCCGAGGTGAAGACGATCTTGCCGGGGTAGGAAGCAAGCGCCGCGGCCGCGGCGCAAACTGCCCACGTCAAGACTATAGTATTCCGCATGGGCCCTCCTGCCAATTCGAATTATCGCCTTCCTTCGGCCAACTTTTTCCTTTGCCACGCCGCGGCATATTGTTTGGCGAACAGTTCGTTGAACGGGTCGGACGCAAGCGCGACCTTGGCCGCCGACAAGGCGCCGTCGTAATCCCCTTTGCGTAGTCGTAGCTGCGATAGCGACGAATACGCTCTATTTCTCGTTTCGCGGTCTTCGAATTTTTTCGTAACGCCGACCTCCAAGGCTTTGATCGCCTCGTCGACGTCCGACTCCCGGCGGGAGGCGTAGTACTCGCCCATGTAGTAATCGGCGAGCGCGGCGTACGTTTCTCCCCTTTCGCGATATTTTTCGACGAGCCCGTCTACAATCTCTTTAGCGCGGCTAAGGTCCTTCCGGTCGACGTAAACTTGGATCCGAAGGCTCTCGACGGCTATTATATCTCCCGCTTCTTTGGCATATTTCCGGGCGTCCTCGAGCGCCTCGAGGGCGTCGTCGCGTTCGCCGCGGTAGAGGTGGTATATAGCCATGCCGCGATAACCGGCCCAGTGTTTGGGGTTCAGTTTAATGCTTCGTTCAAACCGCCCGCGCGCCAAGTCCGCGTAAGCGCCCGCGAGCGTCATATAATCAGCACCCGTGCGGCCTCCGGTCGTATAGCCCTCCGCCCGACATCGCGCCGCGTTCTCTATATAAATAAACCCGATGCCGTAATTGACGTCCGCGTCGTCGGGGGCAAGCGCTAACGCCTCTCGAAAGGCTTCCTCCGCTTCTTCGCTGCGACCCGACCGCACCAGCTTACGTGCGGCCTCGAAAAGGCCCTTGGCCTCGGCTCGGTCCCGGGCCTCGCCGACGCGCTCTTTCGCAGCCCATTCCAGATAATCGACGGCTAGTTTTTCGTAAATGCGTACCGCGTCGTCGTACTTACCCTCGGCGTAGAGTGCCTCCGCGCGGGCCTTCAGCACGGCCCCGGGGTCCTCCTTCTTTCCGCAGCCCGACGGCGTAACGACTAAAAACGTGACGGCCGCCGCCGTTACCGCCGATAATAATATTTTCGTCACTGCGCCTCGCCTTCCAACTCCAGAAGCTCCTCGTAGATTTTTTTGGCCCTTTTTCTCAACCTTTTCGGGATTTTTACGCGCAACGTAACCAATTGGTCGCCTACCGCGTCGGTGCCGGGCCTGGGCAAACCGGCTCTTTTTATTTTAACGACGTCGCCGTGCTGGCTGCCCGCGGGGACCTTTATCCTTTCCTCGCCCCGAAGCGTAGGTACGACAACCTCGCCGCCCAAGGCCGCGCGCGCGGGCGAAACCTCGAGCTTGTATAGGACGTCGTCGCGCTCGCGGCCGAACACTTTGTGCGGTTTAACGCGAACCTCGACGTAGAGGTCTCCCGGCGGGCCGCCGTAACGGCCGCTCTCCCCCTCGCCGCTTAGGCGAACGCGCATCCCATCCGCCATGCCCGCCGGTACGTCGACGCTAAGCGAGCGCCGCTCCAGCCGAACGCCGCGCGCCCCGCACTTGTCGCACGGCTCGCCGACTACCTCGCCCTCGCCTTGACAGCGCGGGCAGGGCGTGCTGACGCTGAAGAAGCCGTGACGCTGGATAATTTCTCCCGCGCCGTGGCACGCCGGGCAAACTCTCGGCGCCGCGCCCCCTACGCCGCCCGTACCGTCGCAGTCGCCGCACGTCCGCAACCTCTCGACCTCGACTTCGCGTTCGGCGCCGCGGGCGGCCTCTTCAAACTCGAGCGTGACCCCGGCGAGCATATCGGAACCGCGCCGCGGCCTACGCTGCCGGCGCGCGGCACGCGTCCCGAAAAGGTCCGATAACAAATCGCCGAAGATGCCGCCCGCGGAGAAAAAATGTTCGAATACTTCGTCGAGGTCCGTGATGCCGCCGTACCCGCGGCCTTGCAGGCCTTCGTGGCCGTACGCGTCGTAGATGCGGCGTCTTTCGCCGTCGGCGAGGACCTCGAAAGCTTCGGAAGCTTCCTTAAACTTCTCGGACGCGTCGGGGGACGGGTTGCGGTCGGGGTGATATTGCAACGCCAACCGGCGATAAGCTTTCTTTATCTCGTCGGGCGGCGCGCCGGGCGAAACGCCTAAAACCTCGTAATAGTCGCGTTTGGTCCGCGAGGCCATAGGCGTTTATTTTCCCAACTCGAAGGTCACGTACCGCGTGTGGCCCTCCGTTATGACCACGAACAAGACTTGCTCGCCCGCGGAAATATCGGACACCGCCCGGTTGAAGTCGCCCACGTCCGAGATGGACTCTCTATTAACTTCGATAACGACGTCGGCTTTGCGGAGGCCGTTCCGGTATGCGTCGCTCGCCTGCTTTATGCTGCGGACCACGACGCCCTCCTGGTCTTCGGGCAACCCGAGCTTACGCCGGATGGAGGGCGTGAGGTTACTTACGGTGAAGCCGAGGTCCTTCTCGAGCTCTCGCCCGAACGGGCGCCCTACGGCCGCCGTCTCTTCCGGTAGCTCGCCTATCTTGACGCGCAAGGTTTTTTGCTTGCCGTTGCGGACTACTTTAACGTCGGCCACGGCCCCGACACCCGTCGCAGCGACCAGGTTCCGTAAATTGTTGGGGTCCTTAACTTTCTCGCCCCGGTACGCGACGATAACGTCGCCACGCCTCAT
>CAZWAM010000003.1:34285-81762 GCA_964631855.1 uncultured bacterium
TGGGGTCCTTAACTTTCTCGCCCCGGTACGCGACGATAACGTCGCCACGCCTCATTCCGGCCTTATCCGCGGGCCCGCCCTCGTTAACGTCCGCTACGATCGCACCCTCCGTCGACTTGAGCTTGAATTGGTCCTTGAGCTCAGACGTGATCGGCTGAATGTAAATGCCCAGCCAGCCGCGCGTGACCTTACCCTTCTTGATGAGTTGCTCCATTATCCGCTTCGCCATGTTTATAGGAATAGCGAAACCGACACCCATGAACCCGCCGGTGCGGGTTGCGATCGCGGTGTTTATGCCGATAACTTCGCCGTCGAGGTTCACCAAGGGCCCGCCGGAATTCCCGGGATTGATGGCGGCATCGGTCTGGATGAAGTCCTCGTAGTCCGCCAGGCCCACGTTCGACCTACCGCGCGCGGAAATAATGCCCGCGGTCACGGTATTCTCGAGTTGGAACGGGTTCCCCACGGCAAGTACCCACTCGCCGACCTCGACCCTATCGGAGTCCCCCAGCTTCGCCGCCGGGAGGTCCTTACCTTTGACCTTTATCACGGCGAGGTCCGTGCGAGGGTCCGTTCCTACGACCTCGGCTTCGTATTCGTCACCTTTGCCCGTCGTAACCGTTATTTCGTCGGCGCCCTCGACGACGTGGTTGTTCGTGAGTACGTAGCCATCCTTGCTCAAGATGACGCCCGAGCCCGCACCTTGGCGGGGATACTCCTCGCCTTCGGGCCATTCGAAGGGCTCTCCGAACGGGCTCTCGCCGAAGAAATCGAAGGGGAATCCGAACGGAGGGTGCGGCGCTTCAGAACCTTTTTTTATAGGGTAGGAAATTCGTACGTTGACTACGGACGGCGAAACTTGCTTGACTACCTCGGAGAACCCTTGGCCTATGCGCCGCAAAGCCTCGAGGTCGCCGGAGGCTTGAGGCGCGGCCCTGCTCCAGGGCGTTAAATCCAAAGTCCCCGTTACGATCGCGCCCGCGAGGAAACACGAAACCGCTACCGCTAAGAGGGCGGCTTTGGTTTTTAATTTAAATCCCATATCGGACCTCCACGACTAAAAAAGACCTGCCTTATTCACTATGCCATACCGGCCCGTTACGGCCGGTACGCTAACTGGACCGGTTACCCGCTTCCAGTCTCAAAGGCGAAACGTCGTCGAACGGACGGCCGACCTCTACCGCGTCACGACCATTCGCTTCGCGGCTTTGAACGGCCCGGCGGACATCCGGTAAACGTAGACGCCGGGCGCCAACGTCGAAGTGTCGAACTCAACCTCGTAAACGCCCGCGCCGTATTGTCGGTCCACCGGCGTCCGGAGCCGCCGGCCGCTTAGATCGTATACCTCGATAACGGTCCGGCCGCCAAAACCTTCGGCAACGCCGAACTTGATGAGCGCTCGTCCGCGCGCCGGGTTGGGTACGCTCTGCGCGAGCCAGCAAGTAACGGGCAACGTTTTACCGCCCGCGCGCACCAGGACCGGCCCGTAATTATAGGTATGCCCCGTTACGTCGACAGCCTCGAGCAGGTACTCGTAGCGCGAGCCTGCGGCGGCGTCCCCGTCGTTAAAGGTATAGGGGCTCTTTCCTTGCATCAGGTGGCGGTTCAACTTGGCGTACGTATGCGACAAGTCGACTTTCACAGCCGTGTTTCCGCTCTCGAGTACGCGGCGCCGGTAGAGGTTGAAGCCCGCGAGCATTTTCTCGGACGCGGTCGCCCACCGCACGCGGACGCCTTCCTTCGCGGCCTCGGCCGCAAAGTACTTCAACGTCACCGGCGTCGCCTGCATCGCGAAAATCGTCTCGTAACAGCGAATCCGGCCCGAGCCGTAATCGTTATCTTTACCCGTTTCGCCGAGGTCGAGGGCATAGTCCTCCATCCAATTCCGCACCTCGGCGTTGGTAAGCTTGGGGTCGACCTCCAGGATCAGCGCGGCAAGGCCCGCAACGTGGGGAGCAGCCATGGACGTGCCGCTCATCACCGTGTATCCGCCCTTTATGCCGCGCACCGACGTTATCTGGTAACCGGGTGCGCAGACGTCGCCCTTAATAAGGCCCGGCGGGTAGGGGTAATCGTTCCAGGGCGCGACGCTCTGCCACGTGACCGGCCCGAAGGAAGAGAAGTAAGCGTAAACGTCGCTCTGGGTAGTAGCGCCCACGGTGATGACCGCGGGCACGTCGCCCGGAGTCCGTATATTCAACGGCGCCGGTAGGCGGTTGTCTCTTCGCTCGTTCCCCGCCGCGATCGAATAAACCATGCCGCCGGCGATGAGGGTCTCACACGACGTCCGCCACCGCGTCCGGTCCGGATTCCAGTATTGCTTCCATCCCAGCGACATACTGGTTACGTCGGCGCCGTTATCGAAGGCATACTGCATACCTTCCCAAACGGCGGACTCGGTGCCGTTGCCCGAGTTGGATAACACTTGCACCGGCATCACCAACGCGCCGGGCGCGACGCCCGTCTGCGTCCCGGCCGTCCCGTCGCCGCAAACCGTGCCCGCACAGTGGCTGCCGTGGCCGCCGGGGCCGCCGCGAGTCTCATTAGTGCTGTTGTAAGTGTTCCAACCGTGGTAGTCGTCGATATAACCGTTTTCGTCGTCGTCGATGCCGTTTTCCGGGATCTCACCTTCGTTAACCCAGTCGCGTTCGCGCAGGTCGGTATGCTCGTAATCGACGCCCGTGTCCGTCACGGCTACAACGACGTCCGCGCCGGTGACTTTCAACTCGTCCCAGACCCGGTCCGCGCCTACTTTGGCCACGCCCCACGCGAGGCCGCAGGTTACGGGGTACTCCGCGTCGAGGTTTATGTGGCGTACGCCCTCAAAGGCGGCTAGGGCCGTGAGGAAAGACGCCCGCACCTCGGCGGCTACGACGTTGGGAGCCCAAAGCGGCCTAATATCGCGGGCGAGGCCCCGGCTTTCCGCATCCCTGAGGACCGCCAAAAGATCCGCCTGGCTTTCCGCGGCGCGTTCTTTCGCTATGCTTCGGACTAGCTCGCGGGCCGATTCCTTATTCAGGCCCTGGGTCATCGCGGCGAACGCCTCCGGCGCCAAGCCGCCCTCGAGCGCGAGCGTCACCGGTACGAATTCGTTCGCCCCGGCCGTCGCCAAGTGTCGTACCAGCGCAGGCGATATTTCGGTTGCGGCGCCCACGACGGCCGCCAAGGCCAAGAACGTGACTACCGCGGCCGATATTGCCGTATTCATTCTCATCCTGATAACCTCATTTGCCAACGAACGTTAGCTTATCTTTATCGTCACGCAGCCATAACCGGTAGGGCCGCGTTTTCGCCTTTCTTATATTTTATCTTATTTAAGATATAAAGCAAGGGCGGACGTCGCCACGTAAGGGGTACGCTGGTCGCCGCACTTGGAAACTCGGCCGCGGCTAAGCGCGGCCGTACGGCGAAAACACCTTGCCAACGTTTTTCCGTAAAAACGAAAAGATTTTGCTATTTTGTTAAGATTAAAAATTTGAATCCTTTACATCGTTTAATTATAACATCCTTACTAACGCCGGTCAATAAATTTCGCTCGTAAGGTACGTTCCGGCAACGAGTTACGCTGAAAAAAAATTAGGTGCGCCGTTTTGGCGCATAAGAATGACTACCTCCGCAGGGCCGCGCGGAACCCAAAAACGTCGCGGCCCGGGCCGGGGCGTGCTAAGGACCTCGCTGCTTCCCTAACGTTTATTTCGACTTCCCTATTATCTCCTCAACTTCCTGAGCCCCCTCTTCGTAAAATTTAACCTCGTCCGGCGCCAGCTCCTTCAAAACGCGAAGGAACTCGCCAGCGTGGACGCGCTCCTCGTCGGCGACGTCCGTCAACACGGCTCGAGCGAGTTCGTTGTCCGTAGACTCGGCGAGTTGCATATAGAGCTGGACCGCCTCGTATTCCGCGGCGACCATGAACCGGATCGCCCGAACCAACTCCTCGTCCGTCAACTTGCGGTCGTGCTTTAGCCCCGAAAACGGATTGCCGAACTCAGGCATCGCCCGCCTCCTTATTTGAGGTTAAAGTTACCCTGTTAAAGTTTTCCGATTACGTTCTTGAGCTTCGCGCGGACGCCCTCGGCGACGGTGCGCAAGGCCGGATTATCGACCGCGGCCATCGACGCGACCGGGTCGACCGCCGACACCTCGACCTCGCCCGGGGCGTGCTCCTGGACGACGACGTTGCACGGCAGCATAAGGCCGATCTTGTCCTCGGCCTCGAGTGCTCGGTGCGCGGATTCGGCATGGCAGGCGCCCAATATTTTATAAGGCCGGAAGTCGACGTCGAGCTTCTTCTTGAGCGTCGCTTTTACGTCAATTTCGGTCAGAACGCCGAAGCCCTCTTGCGCCAGCGCCGCGCGCGCCTTTTCCACCGCCTCTTCGAAGGAAACGCCGAGCGTTTTGGTGAAATAGTAATTCATAAAGCGTCGGACCTCCTACGAAACGCCCTCTTAATTTTTAACTTGCCCCCTTCCGTAAGCTAATTAATACTAAATATATAGCCTTGCGTAAAGAAAAAAATCTTATTGGCCTAAGTCTGGTTCTACTCTTATTAACTACGGCCGCTTCAGCGGTTGCGGACGAGCCGAGCCCGCAAGTTCGCGCGTTGTGGGTCACCACCGAGTCGTTATACGACCCCGCTGAGATCGAGCGCCTCGTCGCTACCGCCGCGGCCTACGACGTCGACGCCCTCTTCGTCCAGGTCCGCCGCGCCGGCGACGCCTATTATAAATCCGCGACCGAGCCCCGTTCCCGCAAGCTCGAGGGCCAACCCGAAACCTTCGACCCCCTCGCCGAAGTCATCACCGCGGCGAGGTTGTTCGATATCGAAGTGCACGCGTGGCTCAACGTCGCCTACCTCTGGCCCGGGCCCGAGATGCCGCCGATGAATAACCACGTCGCGAATCGCCACCCGGAATGGGTTACCGTAGGCCGCGACGGCCGGCGGATGACGCGCTATAGCAAACGCGAGATGGCCCGCGCCGACGCCGAGGGTTGGTACGTCGACCCCGCGGTAAAACCTTTTGCGGATTATTTCGCCGGCGTAGCCGCGGAGGTCGCGCGCGAATACGACGTCGCCGGCATCCACCTCGACTTCATAAGATATCCTAATTATCGCTTCGGCTACGGCAAAAAGGCGCGTACGGCGTACCTACGGGAGAGGGGCGGCCAGGACCCGGTACTCCTCGGTTACCACAAGCTCGGCGAGGACGTCTTGCGCCCTGCGGTCGGCTACGAGGGCCTTACGGAACGGTGGTTCGACCTCCACGCGTTGGAGTGGCTCGAGTGGCGGGCGTCCCGCATTACGCGGCTCGCGGCCGCGGCGCGGGAGGCGGTTAAGGAAGCGGACGCGGAGACGCAATTTTCCGCGGCGCCGTGGGCCGACCCCGAGCACGCCTACCGGTACGTGGGCCAGGATTGGCTCGGCTGGCTCGACAGGGGTCTGGTAGATATCGTGTGCCCTATGACCTATTGGGGAGACGCCGCCGGCCTGGCCGGCCTCGCAGAGAGACTTCGCGACCGTCGCGGCGACGCCCGCCTTTATATGGGCGTGGGCGCTTTCAACCACGACGCGTCGTACGCCGCGGCAATCGCCGCGGGCCTCGTCGACGCGCCCGTGGACGGCATTATCCTATTCGATTACGGCTCTTGTTGGCGCAAGCCGGCCGCCTTGCCGACGTTGGCGGAGGCTCGCCCCGGCGAACCGGCGATATGCGAGTAAAAATATATTGGAAAAACGTTATCGCGGCAGCCGTCGCGTCGCTGGCCTTGTGCCCCCCATCTTGGGGAACGGCCCTCGCGTCGGTCGGGGGAAAGGTTATTACCGACGCCGACGTAACGTTGGCTTTCGGTTACCTGCCTGAAGGCGGGGCCTTACGGGAAGCGGTGGCGGCTCTGGTGGAGCGGGAGATTATTTTAACGTTGGCCAAAAAGAAAGCGCTCGCGGCGTCCGCGGAGGAGGTGGCGCGCGCGGCAACCCTCGCGGCGAAGGCACACCGGCCGCCGGCCGAGATCGACCGCGGCCTTTTACGCCGCCACTTGGAGGAAGAGATCGTAATTAAGAAATTCATAGACCTATACGTATACCCCCGCGTACGGGTTGAAGAAGGGGCCCTACGCGCCTACTTTGCGGCGCGGCCGTCGGTTTTTATGAAGAGGCCGCCGCGCGACCGCGCTGCGCTCGAAAGCCTTTACCCGCAATACCGAAACGAGGTCCTCTACCGGTACGTCAAAAACGAAATAAGACGGCTCCTGGCAGAAGCGGGAAACAAAGCCCGCGCCGACCTCGCCGTAGAGATATACATATAATATCCCCATAAGTTTAGCTTGACAACCAAAAGGGCAGCGTGTATAATGTTGGTAGGTAAGGAACTTCCGTAAGAGCGATCGACCGGCCACGGAGGATGTATGGCGAGAGGTACCGAGTCCGAGCAGGTCGAAAGGATATTTTTCGAGCACATCTCCTTCTTATATAGGACGATAATCCTGACGGCCGTTATAATCTTATTGGCGATCGCCGCCGCCATCGTTCTTAAGATTTGGTGGGTGGCGTTGCTCGGCCTCCTCGGCTTCATACCGCTGTATTTCAAACGTAAGAAGAGGAACCGATTTATAATTACCAACGAGCGTTTCATCCGCGAACAATTCAATCCCCACCACAATATTGTTGCCGTACCGCTGAGAAACATCGTCGGCGTTAAATTGCTCAACCGCGCCACCGACAAATACGGCGACGTACGGGTCGAAACCACACCCGAATACGGCGACCAATTGTTGGTAGACGGGGAACGCGAAGTAGGCGTGATAATGTGCCATAAAATTCCCGAACACGCGAACTTCGGCGATATCGTCGCTTTTGCCAGGGATACTGCGATTGGCGCCTCGTAACGCCGGGCGTTTGGGGCCGCCTCCCTTGGGGAGGTTTTTTTTTATCCGAATATCTTTATGTTTAACCGTCGTTTTCTGCAAGCGGCTTTAACCGCGGGTATATTAGGGGCCGCCGTCGAGGCGTCGTGGCAGTTGGCTCGAAACGTGCCCGTCCTGCGCGCGCCGGCCTGGCGCACCGTCGTCGCGGATGCCATCGTCGCCTGGGCGATTACGGCCGCGATGTTCTGGCTCTACGCGGCGCTTCTTCGCCGGTTGCGCCTCCCGCGGGACGAGGAGGCGGTCCCGACGGCCGCGGCGTACGCTGCGATATCGGCGCCTTTACTATGGTACGCGATTTACCGCGCCATCCCCGTGGCCAAACTGTCGTGGGTCGTGGCTCTCGTCGTGGGCGCTTCGGCGGCACCTTTTGCGGGCGCCTTTCTGGCGTCCATCCTCCGGCGGCGCCGCGTCGCGACCGTACTGGCGGCAACCGCCGCCCTCGTCCTGCTCGTCGTCACGGCATCCACGTTGCTCGAGCGAACGCGTCCCACCGAGCCCGGCCGCGCCAACTTCCTCCTCATCACGCTCGACACGACGCGTGCGGACCGGCTGGGTTGTTATGGATATCCTAAAGCACGCACCCCTACCCTCGACCGGTTGGCGGCGCAAGGCGCGAAGTTCGACCGGGCGTTGTGCCTCGAGCCCTTAACCGCGCCTTCCCACGCGACTATTATGACGTCGCTTTACCCGGAAACGGCCGGCGTGCTGCTCAACGCCATGAGACTCCGCGCCGACGTACCTACTTTGGCCGGGCAATTCCGCGACGCCGGCTACGCCACCGCGGCCTTTGTGGCCTCGAGCACGGTCCAGGCGCGCAACACGGCCCTCGACCGCGGCTTCGACCTGTACGACGACGCCGTAACGCCCCGCGAAGGCTACCGCCCCTCGCCCTTAATACCGCTCGCCGTTGCGGAAAAACTTTCGCTGCTCGCCCCCGACGAGAATTGCGGCGAACGGCCGGCCGACGAGGTCACGGATGCCGCGATACGGTGGTTGAACCGACCCGGGCGCCGACCCTTCTTCATCTGGCTGCACTACTTCGACCCCCACGACGATTACCTTCCGCCCGCGCGGTACGTCCGGCCCGGCCTCGCCGGCCGTTCCCTACAGAAGAAAATCAACGAAAATTGGGCCGAAGGCAAAGGGGGGCCGAAATTGCCGAAACGCATCGCCGCCCTATACGACGGCGAGATCGCGTTTATGGACGCCGAGATCGGGCGGTTCCTCGCCGAGCTCGAGCGCGCGCGCCTGGCGCCGCGGACGCTCGTACTGGTCGTGGGCGACCACGGCGAAGCTTTCGGCGAACACGGCACGAAGTACCACGGCTTCCACCTATACGGCGAAGAAATTAGGGTCCCGTTCATAGTCTGCGATTTGGGGGGAAGCTTGCCAACGCTCCCCGGCCCCCCGCTCCAGGTTACCACGCTCGACGTAGCGCCCACGATGCTAGATCTCGCCGGCTTAGCCGTACCACGGACCATGCGCGGCCGGCCGCTATTCAGAAATGCCGACGCGACCGCGGCTTATTGTATATGCGTCCCCGACCCCCTCCGCAAGAATAAGGACGCCGTCGGCCGCCTGAACGCGCTCGCGACGCCCGAAGAAAAAATAATCCTCCACGCCGACGGGTACGCGGAATACTACGACCTGGCGAAAGACCCGGGAGAAGCGAACGACTTGGCCCGGGAAAGGCCGGCCCGGGTGGCCGAGCTGCGCGCCGCCCTCGAGGCCGTTCGCGCCGGCGTCGAGCCGTCGCCGCCCCCCGCCCGCGACTTAGATTCCGAAACTATGGACAAACTTAGGGCTTTGGGTTATATTAAATAATTATTAACGTGAAGGCACCCAACTTTCGACGCGTCGCGCCGCCCCTCTTCCTCGGCGCGCTCGTCATAATTTTCTTCCCCAAGCTCGTATCGCTCGCCTACCTCCCGGCGGCGAAGGACACCCTAACTTTTTCTTACCCGGCGCAGCTCGAGTTGTCGCGAGCGCTGCACCGCGGTTATTTCCCCCTCTGGTCCACCCACCTGAACTCGCCCCTCTTCGCCGAAGGCCAGGGAGCTTTCGCCCACCCGCTCGCGGTATTACTCTTCTCGATATTACCCCCCGCGCCGGCCTCAAACCTCTTCCTCCTGATTCATATTTACGCCGGCCTGATATTCACTTATCTATTCTGCCGCGACCTGGGCCAGAGCAGGCTCGCCGCGACGCTCGCCGCCCCGGCGTTCGCTTTGAGCGCTTTCTTCCTCGCTCGTCTGGGCATCTATACGATAATAACCAACGGCGTTTGGCTCGCGGGCTTGTTATGGTTGGCGGGGCGTTTCGTCAAAACGGCGGACGTCAGGTACGCCCTCGCGGGCGCGGCGGGCGGCGCGCTCGCGTTACTCAGCGGCCAGTTCCAGCTCGCGAGCTACGCCGTCGTCGCCGCCGCGGCCTACGCGGCGATCTACGCTCGCCCCAGGAAAAACGCCGCGTTAGCTATCTTAACCTTCGGCGTTCTACCGCTGGCCCTCGCCGCCGCTCAGTTAATACCCACGTACGAGCTTTGGCGCCTGAGCGAGCGGGCAGCGGAAGCGCGCGCGGGCGAGTACTCCTTTTGGCCTCCCCAATTTTTGCAACTCGTACTTCCGGACTTGTTCGGCCGTGCGCCCCACCCCGCTTTCGCGCCGTTGGGCGGCGCGCAAATAAACAATTATTGGGGAAGAAGTTCCTTTATTGAATCGGCCTTCTACGTGGGCTTGTTCCCGTTCCTGCTCGCCGTCATCGGCGCGGCGAAGAGACGCCGCTGGTTCTTCCTGGCGTTACTTTTATTGGGCGCCGTCTTTGCCTGCGGTACGTACACACCCCTCTTTAAGGTTTATAAAATTATCCCGCCCTTCAGCTTGTTCCGGGCGCCCAGCCGCCTTTTATTGTACGCGACGTTCGCCCTCGCCGTGGCCGCGGGCGACGGCCTGGACCACTTCATCGCGTCGCGCAGCCGCGCGTTCGCGTCTACGGCGCTGGCCGTTGCGCTGAGCGCCGCCGCGCTCGTCCTCGCTTTCAGGTTCACGCTCCCGCAACTTAAGGCCGCGGTAGAAAAAAGGGCCGCGGCCAAGGCCGAGGTCGTCGCGGCGAGTTACAGTAACGCCGACGCGGTGCGCGAATACTACGCCGCGCGGAGCGAGGTACTATTTCGCAAAGCGGCCTCCGCGGCCCGACTCCGCAACCGCGCGACCTGGTTTCAGTTCGGCATGTTGGGAGCCGCGGTCGTTATCTTCTGGGGCGCACGCCGCAACCGGGCCGTCGCGGTTGCGGCGCCGTACGTAGTAATCGCGTTAACCGCGGTGGACCTCCACCGATACGGTTCCGGCCTTAACCCAACGGTCCGTGCTTCCCTCGTGGACCGGCCGCCGCCGGCCGCGGCCGCCTTCGGCCCCACGAGCGGCGCCCGGATTTATTCCAGCGGCTTTTCTCTCGGCCCGAACAAGCAACTCGGCCTCGGCCTTATACATGAAAATACACACGCCATCTGGGGTTACGATTTGCTCGTGCCGCGCGCGTCACTCCGGCAGGCCGCCGCGGTCACCGTCTTCGAAGAGCTCGAAGACTTGTATACGACCGCGCCCGACCCGGGCGGCCGGCGCTTTACGAGGCCGACGGTACCGCCGGCGAAGCTTTTCCGGACGTACGGCATAAAATACTACGTTCGCCTTAACCCTTGGTTTGGGAAAGGGGCAGCGTGCATCGCGCGAGTGCCGCCCTACTTCGTCTACGAAGATGCCGCGGCTACGACCCGCGCGCGCGCCATCTCCGAATACCGACTGGCCCAAAATGACGCCGACGCGCTGGACATAATGCAGAGCGACGCGTTCGACCCCGCGCGGCAGGCGGTCCTCTTCGAAGAGGTTGAGGAGCTCGAGGCAGGCCCGGCGCCTTCCGGCGCGGTCGACGTCGCGCACCCCACGCCGCTAGCGGTCCGCTGTCGCGTTAACGGACCTTCTTTATTATTACTTGATGAACTATATTACCCGGGGTGGGAGGCGAGGGTCGACGGCCGCGCGGCGAAGATTTATCGTGCCAACGTGATATCGCGCGCCGTCGTAGTTCCGCCGGGCCTCCACGACGTAACTTTCCGTTTCAAACCCTCCTCCTTCACGCTCGGCCTTGCGGCGTCGCTCGTTAGCTGGTGTGGGGTGCTGGCCGCGTTCGCCGCGATAACGTTGCGCCGCCGGAAACATAAGAATGCTTAAGGCGAATAAATGGACGTGGCTCGCGATAGCCGCGGCGGCGTTAGCCCTCCGGTTTACGTTGGGAGGCGCCCAACTCCCCTACCATTACCAGGCGGACGAGTTCCAGGTAATCGAACGGGCCCTTCGCGTCGGCGCGGGCGAATTCAACCCCGGCCTCTTTACCTGGCCCGGTACCCTCGTAATTTATTTAAACTTCTTTGGGTTCGCCGCGTACTTCGTCGTCGCGAAGGTTGCCGGTTTGGTCCGCGACGCCGCGGCCTTCGCCGACCTCTACTGGCGAGCCCCCGGCACGTTTTATTTTATCGGTCGCGCGATATCGTCGGCGTTCGGCGTCTTCGCGGTCGTTATGGCGGGCCGTTGGGCGCGCGAATCGCTCGGCGCCGCGGGCGGTTTGGGCGCGGCGGCGTTCGTAGCCTTAGCGCCGGCCGCGGTCAAGGCAAGCGCCACGGCCCTCCCGGATATGGCCGCGGTCGCTTTGGGAACGGCGTCCTTGGCCCTCGCGGCGAAATATGTAAACGAGCCAAAATTACGTTACTTCGTAGCAGCGGGAGCTTTCCTCGGCCTGGGCGCCGCGGCGAAATACCACGTTTTGTTTTATGCCCCGGCGCTCGCGGCGTGTGCGCTACTGGCGGCCACCCCCGGTCGCGGAAAGATAAAACTCCTCGTTATCGCGGCCGGGACCGCCGCCGGCGCCTTCCTCCTCGCTTGCCCCTTCGCAATCCTCGACGCGCGGTCTTTTACTGCCGACCTAGCATCTATTATCCGGCGTCCCGGTATGCCCTATTTTTCGCCCTCCCCTCTGTATTTACTCGGAACGACGTTGCCCACCGCGATCGGCTGGCCGCTAACGGCGATAGCTATCGTCGGCGCGGCCTTGCTGATACGCCGCCCCGGCCGTCACGCAATCGTGGTCGCGTTGGCCGCGGCGCCGTTCGTGATCATAGCTTTAACCAGGCCCCTGCCTCCGAAGCACCTTTTACCCCTCGTGCCGCCGTTGGCCGTAGCCGCGGGCGCCGCGGTCCAGACAATTGTTGATTCCCGGCGCCGAGCGCTCCGCGTATGGGCGACTTCGGGTCTAGCGGTCCTCTGGGGCGCCGCGCTCGCGTTCGACGTCGGCCACGTGATTTGGGCCTGGCGAGAGGACACGCGAACGGCCGCGGCCCGGTACGTAGCCGCGGAAGTCCCGCCGGGAGCAAAAATAATAGCCGAGGCGGTTCCGCCCGACGTCGACGGGCCGCCTTTGTGGCCGACTAAGCGCGCGCTCGAGCGGTTGGTTAAATATTATCGCGTCACGGGGGGCGGCTCGCCGGGAAGGTATACTTATCAACTGCGGCATCCGAAATACCCGTTTGGGCATCCGACGTACGAAATCTACCTCGTCGCAGAATTGGGCGATTTCGGAAACGCGCCCAAGCCGGCGTACGCGGTGCTGGCGGTCCCCGACGACCGCGACTTTTACGCCGAACAGGCCACGCCCTACGGCGCACCGCTCGCGCCCTGGTCCGAAAAGTACGAGAAATTTTTAATTACGAAAGGCGTTTTAGTTAAGGAGTTTCCGGGCAAAGGACGGCCGGGACCGACCGTAAAACTCTACAGGTTAAATTGAGGATATTATACTTTTCCAACGAAGACGTGCCCTCCTCACACGCCGGCGCGGTCCATACGTGGGAAGTCGCGCGGGGCTTAGCGCGGCGGGGCCACGACGTGACGTTGGCGACGGCGGCGGCGCCGGGACTCGCGGCCTACGAGAAGCGTGAGAGCGTCTCGATTTTCCGGAGGCGGTCCCGCCTCGCGGGCGTCAAGTGCAACCTGCGGGCGGCCCCCCTACTCGCGCGGCTGTGGTCGCGGCGTTGCGACGTAGTGATGGAACGTTACCTGACACTCAACGGCCTCGGCTACCTCTTCGCCGCGGCAAAAGGCCTCCCCTATTACCTTGAAGTCAACGGCCCGCACTTGGAAGAGATAACGTACCGGTGGAACCTCGCCGGTACGTCCCGGGCGAGGATCTTGGAATGGTGGGTCGACCGGCAGTTTGCGCGGGCCGACGGCGCGTGCGCCCCCAACGTCAGTATCGTCCGCCCGGTCGCCCGGAGAAGGGCCCGTAAGATAATCTGGGGCGTGAACGAGGAACAATTCTCTTCCGGCCTCGCCGGCACGCGACGTGCCAAATCGTTCCGCGAGAAGTTCGGGGGCCAAGGCCGCTTCGTCGTCCTGTTCGTCGGCTCTTTCCGACCCTGGCAAGGCGCGCGCGAGCTCCCGGCGATAATCGCCCGGACGGCAAAGATACGACCCGAGGCCATATTCTGGGTGGTGGGCGACGGCGAGGAGCGGCCCTACGTGGAGGCCGAGGTAAAGAGGCTCGGCGTCGCGGATGCGGTTCATTTCCTCGGTTGGCGGCGACACAGCGAACTGCCGTACGTCATGGCCGCGGCGGACGCCGGCGTGGCGCCGTTCAACGACGCGTACTACCCGCCGCTTCAAGAGTTCGGTTTCTTCTGGGCGCCGACTAAGGTCCTGGAATGTCTGGCGAGCGGCCTTCCCGTGGTAACGAGCCGCTACGAAGTCCTGAGCGATATGGTGGAAGAGGGGCGCTCGGGTTACCTCGTACCGGCCGGCGACGCCGGCGCGTTCGCGGAACGTTTGGCCGCCTTGGCCGATGGGGCTCGCCGGGAGAACATGTCCTCCTACGCCGAGGAGACCGTAAAAAGAAAATTCGGCTGGCGGCGGCACTGCGAAGTACTCGAGGGATACCTACTCGAAGCCGTCGAGAGACGGAAAAAACTTGCGCGGAGGACCAAAATATTTTAAAATTGTAACTGGTGCCCAAGGGTAAGTACTAATACCGAGGTTCTCTCGGAGGTGACGCATGAACAAGAAACTCGCTACCGCGATTGTATTGGTCATGTTGGCGGCCCTCGCGGGCTTGGTAATAGCCGCAACAGTGACTTATAAATCGCTCGGTACTATTAAGGCCGAGTATACCGAGATGCGCTAATCCCATGGTGTGACGGATAATATTCGGCGAGGCTGGCGCCACTACCCTGCCCGGAGGGGCGGGGTTTTTACTGGCGGGGCCCAATAAAAATGATGAGAAATTATAAGGGTATCATAGCCGCCTTAGCCTTAGCATCGGCCGCGTTCCCCGCCGTCGCCGCGGCCGCCTACGAGAGCCCGGCGAAGATGATCGAGCGGGCTAAGAACGCCCGGCCCCCCGGCCCCGGCTCGTCGGCGCAGGCCTGGGCGGATGCCGGGTGGCTCGCCCTCTTCGGCGACAACGACTACGACGAGGCCCGCGTATACTTCGAACGAGCGTTGGCCCTGGACCCAGCCCTCCCCGACGCCCTTGAAGGCCACGGAAGGACGCTCGAAATAATAGGCGATTATTCCGGGGCCCTTCGGGAATATCTCGCCTTCGTCGCCGCGACGCCCGAACACCCCGCCGCCTACTTATACCTTCACCGTTGCCACGTTTTGGAGGAGGATACCGACGGCCGGGGTAACTTTCTGGAATCGCTTAGGGCCCTCCGAAGGCGGGACGACGTACCGCCGCTGATAAGGGCCAAGGCCACGCTCTTCCTCTTCGACCGCCTGCATCGCGCGGGCGACTTCGACGAAGGGGAAGAGTTGCTGTCCTCGTTAAATTTCATAAGGAACTGGCGCGTCGTAGGGCCCTTCGACAACGAAGGGAAAGAGGGCTTCGACGCCGTTTATACGCCGGAAACGGAACTGTCGGCCACGGCGACGTACGAGGGGAAGGCCCGCCTGGTGAGTTGGCGGCCGCTCCCGGCAAGATTACCGACCGGCTTCGTAGACCTTACGACCGTGCTCGCGCCGGCCGATTACGGCGTCGCGTACCTCGCGGCGGTCGTGAAATCCCCCCTCCGCCAGGACGCGTTCGTCGCTATGGGTGCCGCGGGCGCGGTCAAGGTATGGTTAAACGGCGTACAAATTTTCGCGCGCGATGCCTACCACGACGGCTATTTCGATCAATACTTGGCCCGGACGCCGCTGTCCGCGGGACCCAACCTCCTTCTCGTAAAGGTCTGCGGCGACACCGAACGGTGGGGCTTCGGCGCACGTTTCGTAGGAAAAGATTTTGAACCGCTCGCGGACCTCGCCTCCGACACCGACGTCGGCGCGCTTACCGCGGCGGCGCGCGTCGTCGGCACCTACCCCGCCCCGACAAGCGACAACCGCGATTTCTTCGACCGACGTATTGAACGGGGCAACGGCGATGCCTTCGACTACTATTATGCCGCACTAAGCCACTACGCGCGGGCCGACACCGACGAGCGTGAAGAGTTGCCGACGAAACTCATGCTCGGCGCGCAGTCCATAATGCCGGACGCGGCCGATTTCCATTATTACGTCGGCGTCTTTGAGAAAGAAGAGTCGAGGGTACGGGCCAGCCTCGCGCGCGCCCTCGAGCTCGCTCCCGGGCATAACCAGGCCCGCTTGGAATTCGCGAGATATCTCTACAATTTAGAAAGGCCGCGAGCGGCCGAGGAAGTTATCGACGACGTCTTGAAACGAAACCCGACCTTCGTCGAGGCCGGCCAATACCGGGGTAAAATATATTGGGAGATGGGTTACGCGTACGACGCGGCCCGGGCGGCGTCGGAGCTCAGCCGCCTTTTGCCCGATTACCCGTACAGCAAGATGGTCGAAGCCCTGTTCGAAAAGAACTACGGCGACCTCGGCCGGGCCGCGGAAATATGGCGAGCAATTTACGACCTCGACGTCTACTCCACGAAGGCGCGCGACGGATTGCTCGAGCTCTTATTAAATCGGGGCGACCTCGCGGAGGGGGAGGCGGTGTTGCGCCGAGCCCTTGCGGCCGACCCGTACGATATCGAAGCACGCAAGGAGTTGATCGAGACCCTCGACCACCACGGCCTTCACGAGGAAGCGGTCGGCGAGGCCGAGGCCGCGCTGGCCTTCCGGCCCGAAGACTACGAGCTTTGGCGGCTCAAAGGAACGTCGCTCGAGAAACTCGGCCGGCAAACGCAGGCGCGCGACGCGTACCGCCGGGCGGTCGCGCTCAAACGCAATTATCCCTCGTTGGAAAATTACCTGAATTACCTCGAGCCGCCGACGGCAGCCTCGGAAGTGCCCCGCCTCGACGCCTACGAATTGCTGGCGGGATACCCCGGCGACGAACTCTACCCTCGCGATTCCGCGGTGTGGCTTCTCAACGACCGGCAGGTGGAGGTATTCGAAAACGGTACGAGTACGCGGACGGTCCACTACGTAATAAAAATCCTGACGTCGGAAGGCGCGGAGAAATTCCGGTATATCAACTTCAGTTATACCCCCGGTATGGAGAACGTCGAGCTCAAGCGTACCGCGGTACTTAAACCCGACGGGACCGAAATTACCGCTACCCATATCAAAGAATATAACGTCTTCGACGTCTGGAGCCGGCTCTACTACAGCTACGTCAACAAAGTCATAACGATGCCGAGCCTCTCCCCGGGCGACACGATCGACGTCGAGTACAAGATCAGCGATACGGGCGAGAATATCTTCGCCGATTACTTCGGCGATTTCTATTACTTCGGCGATAAAAATTCCACGATACTCGCCCGCTACGTCCTGACGGTCCCGGCCCAAAAGGATTATTATTTCGAGCGCCTACGGGGCGCGCCCCCGCCCGAGATAACGCGCCGCGGCGGCAAGGCGACGTACGTTTATGAAATGGAAAACCTGCCGTCGATAGAAGAAGAACCGTATATGCCGGCTCTGGCGGAGATTCTGCCCGTAGTCCAAGTCTCAACCTTCGCCACCTGGAACGACGTCGGGCGCTGGTACAACGGCTTGATCAAGGACGTCTTCCGCGCTTCCCCGGAGGTCGAGGCTCTCGCCGCCGAACTCGCCGCGGACGCGCCGGACGACCTCGTGAAACTTCAACGGGTCTACAACTTCGCGGTCAGTCGTATACGGTACGTCGGCCTCGAGTTCGGCATCGGCGGCTATCGTCCCCACACGCCCAAACAATGCCTCGAAGCGCATTACGGCGATTGCAAAGACAAGGCGACGCTGATGAATACCCTCTATCGCCAAATGGGCCTTGAAGCTTACCCGGCGTTAATAAGGACCGCGGACCTCGGCGAGCTGGACTACGAGCTACCCATCCTGGGCCTTTTCGACCACATGATATCGTACGCGAAACTCCCCGACGGCCGGGCGTTTTTCCTGGACGGCACGGCGGAATATCACTCCTACCGGGAATTACCGACGAACGACCAAGGCATAGACGCGCTGGTCATTTTCGACGACCGCGCCCAATTCGTACGGACGCCCGTGCTGTCTCTCAAAGGCAACCGCCTCGAGACGAGAACGACTTTCGTACTCCAGCCGAACGGCGACGCCCACATACACCGCGTCGTGGAATACGGCGCCGCGGACGCGCCGGCGCAAAGAGAACGGTTTCAGGTGGAGGCGAAAAGAAAGGCGATTATCGAAGAGTACTGGAACGGCTTATATCCCGGCACCAAAATCTTCAACGAAAAATTTTCGGATATGTCCAACTTCTCCGAACCGGTGCGCACGGAATACGACGCCCTCGCGCCCCGGATGTACGACGCGGCGAGCAGTCGCGTCCACCTGGACGCGATAGTGCACAAATCGGCCCTCCTAAACAGGTACGGGAAGAAAGCGTCTCGGCGCTGGCCCCTGACCATTCGTAGAAACACGAAGACTACCGGGGAATTGACTTACATTATCCCCGCGGGGTACGCCGTCGCGGCCTTGCCGCTCGCGAAGGAGTTCCGTTCACCGTTCGGGTTCGTCGCGATCGACGTACGCACGAGCGAAGGACGGGTATCGGTCAAACACGAACTCGAACTCTACGCGCAAAAAATCGAACCGCCCGACTACAAAGCCTTCCGGGAGTTCTGCCTGAACGTGGACGACTGGGAGAATGAGCCGATAATACTCCAAAAAGTCCGCTAAGTCGGACCGTAAACGCGATACAAAAAAAGCGGCCCGACGGGCCGCCTTTTCCTTAATCCGGAAATCAATCTATCAGGTAATCGGGAAGAACGTATTGGGCCGGGTCGACGTGCGTGCCGCCGACCAATACTTCGTAGTGGAGGTGAGGGCCGATGGCCCAGCCGGTAGCGCCGACGAAAGCGATGATGTCGCCGCGCTTCACGCGCCGCCCTTCACGCACTCTCAATTGCGAACAGTGGCCGTATCGCGTTTCGAAGCCGTAGCCGTGTCTTATGAAGACGCAATAACCGTAGCCGCCCTTCACTCCCGCAAATGTTACTACGCCGTCCGCGGGCGCTATTATCGGCGTCCCGCTACGCGTCGCTATGTCGATCCCCTTGTGGAACTGAACGCCACCGAAAATAGGGTTGCGGCGCCAACGGAAGCCTGAGACGATCGGGCCGGCGCAAGGTTTAACCGCGGGCGTGTGATCGAATATGTGCCGGGTGCGCGCTTGTGCGGAAACTATATCTTCGAAAGAATCTCTTTGTAGCTGGGCCCGGCGTAGCGCGAGCTCGAGGTCGTCTACGTTTTTGTCCCGGCCCGCCTTGATTAAATTTGAGATATTGGTCAACGGGCCGCCGACGCCCGCCTTTCTCACGTCGTCGGGTATTGCCCCGAGGTCGTGAACGACGCGTAGAGAGTCGTCGAACTCCGCGAGGGCTGAGAGTTTTCCCTGGAACCGTTCCCGTTGGGCCGCGATTTCGTCGAACTGTCGCTCACGAGCTTCGCCCCGGCGCGTGAGTTCGTCGAGCCGATTTACCAGTTCTCGCCGCGACACGTACTGCAAGCTGATAACGGAAACGCCCAAGGCGACGATAAATAACACCGCGCCTACGGCGTAACACCTGAAGAGTGAAATTCGGAACGCCCGGCTCGCGCCGGTTCCACTCGGCGCAAGGACGACAGAAATGCGTTTCCTGCGAAGCTTACGTATGCCTTCGCGTATTCGGGTCGCTCGGGTCACGCAATTTTCCCCAGTAACCCAATATTAATTATCGAGAACCATTTGTCAAGCAAAAAAAACGCTCTCGGGTTCGCAAACCGGTCCATTTCAAGCCGCGGCGGCGATATTTTTAACTTAAAAATCGGACGGCGTCCGAAATGCCCCGCGGGGAACGGCGACTGGGACCGTCGCCGTATTAATCCGCCTTATCGCCGGGGTATATCGGCGACATCGCGCGGAGGCGCTTCGCCACTTCCGCTAGGACGTCGAGAACTTTGTCTATCTGTTCTTCCGTGTTGTCCTGGCCGAGGGTGAACTGGAGGGAACCTTGCGCTACGGCCGGCTCGAGGCCGCAGGCCAACAAGACGTGCGAAGCCTTGAGCGCCCGCGACGAACAAGTCGAGCCGCTCGAGGTGCAGATCCCCTCGCGGAGTAGAAATAGGATCATCGCCTCGCCCTCGACGTACTCGACGCAAACCGACTCGTGGGTGGGCAAACGCTTTAGGGGGTGGCCGTTCAGATGGAGATACGGAATGCGTTCAAACAATCCTTCGTGGAGGCGGTCGCGGAGGGCGCGGACGCGCGCCGAGCGGCCTTGCATCTCTTCGGCGGCGATGCGTGCCGCCTCGCCCAAACCGACGATAGCCGGGACGTCCTCGGTGCCCGCGCGCCGGCCGCCCTCCTGAATGCCGCCGTCGATCAACGGCTGCACGCGGACGCCTCTCTTAAAATACAGAGCGCCGGACCCCTTGGGGCCGTAGAAGCGGTGCCCCGAGACCGACAACAGGTCGACGCCGAGCTCTCCCACGTCCACCGGGACGTGCCCGACTGCCTGCACCGCGTCCGCGTGAAACGCCGCCTCCGAGTTCTCCTTGACCACCTCTACCAGCTCGGCCACGGGTTCGATCGTCCCGACCTCAAGGTTGGCGAGGTTGACGCATACCAGCGTCGTGTCGGCCCGAAGCGCAGCCGTCAACTCGCCCGGGTCGACAAGGCCGTAACAATCGACGGGGACCGTCGTCACCTCCCACCCGAGCCTGGCCATACTCCGCGCCGCGTTCATCACCGATTGGTGTTCGATCGCCGAGACGACGAGGTGCTTGCCCTTTTTCTCGCGCGCGAGCGCGACGCCCTTTACGGCCAGGTTGTTCGCCTCGCTTCCCGACGACGTGAAGATAACGTCGCGGCTCTCACACATGAGCAGCGCGGCGAGTTGCTCGCGGGCGCGCTCGAGCGCCTCGCGCGGTCTCTCGCCGAAGGGATGCGTCGAGAGGGGGTTGCCGAAATGCTCCGCGACGTACGGCCGCATCGCCTCGACGACGCGCGGGTCGGGACGCGTCGTCGCCGCGTGGTCGAGGTAAATCAATTCCATATATCTCACCTCGTAAACGGCGCGGGAAAAACCCGGCGCGCGAACGTGCCGGGTCATTTTCTAATATAATAATATAAATCAGGTTATCTTACAACCACCATTCGCTTCGCCGCCGTCGCCCCGCCCGCTACGAGGCGGTACGTATAGACGCCCGGCGCGAGGTAGGACACGTCGGCCGCGATTTCGTTGTCCCCCGCTTTGGCCTGACCGCCGTAAGGCACGCCGACCTTCCGGCCGGCGAGGTCGTATATCGCAATAGTCGCGTCACAGGCGGCCGGCACCGAGAACGCGAACGTCGTGACGCATCGAGCCGGGTTGGGCGCATTCTGCGCGAGGGCGAAGGCATAAGCCCGGCTGCCCGCCTCGCTTTCTACGGGGCCCACCGTTTCGCGTTGGCCGTTCAACGCGACGGCCTCGAGCCAATATCGATACCTCTCCCCCACCTCGACGGCGGCGTCGCGGTATTGGTAGGGCGAGCGGCCTTTGATTAATTCGGCGTTGACTTTAGCCTTCGCGCCGTCGCCACGCGACGGTTCCCGGTAGAGGTTGAAGCCGGCAAGCCGGGCGCCGGCGTTCGTCTTCCAGCTGAGCTCTACGGCGCCGGGCGCGGGGTTCGCGTCGAAAGACGTAATGGGAATCCCGACGACGTTGCTCTTCTTGCACAGCACCCAACCCTTCTTATCGAACTCGACGTTCGTCGTCGGGCTTCCGTAGGTGAACTTGAAGCGGTGGTGCCGATCCTTGACGAATACGGTCTCGACGTGCGTTCCGTCGCTTTGGGTGGTAATGGTGAGGTCGATGGGCATATCGAACAAAGGCGTGATGGCCGTCTGCTTTTGCACCTGGCATATGTTAACGGTCACGGCGTTACCGGCGGTGGTCCAATCGTATTCGTAAATCGGATAGCCGGCTTTGTACACCCAGTCTTCGAAGAATTCCTGGAGGCTCTTGCCGTACTCGGCCTCCATCGCGCGCTGGAGGTCGTTAGTGAACGCGTGGCTATATTTATGGCTCTGGCCGTACTTGTTCCAGGCGCGGAAAAACTTCTCGTCGCCCAAGACGTGGCGGAGCATATGCATTATCCACGCGCCCTTTTCGTACACGGTGGCGCTCCACGGCTCGGCCGGGTCGTATATGGGGAAGCGGTGCCGCGCGTCCTCGGAGAAATAGGCCTGGGCGAACGACTGCATCCGGTTGTAGAAAGCTTCCCAACCCTTGTCGTGCTCCTCCCACAGCGCGTCGCAATACGTTCCCAAGCCTTCGTTGAGCCAGAGGTCCTTCCACGAGCCGGGCGAGGTGCAGTCGCCCCACCACATGTGGCCCAGCTCGTGAGCGAGGACGTGGTCCGCGGAGTGATTGGGGCGCACGTAGTATTGGTTGAGCGTGATGCAGGTCTGGTTCTCCATAGCGCCGAAATATCCCATCTCGGCCTCGGCTATGCCGTACCTCTCGTCGGCGAACGGATACCGCCAAAACTTGTTCGAGAAGAAGTTCATCATTCGCGTCACGTTCTCGAAGCAAATCTCGGCGTTGGCGCGGTGCTCGGGAAAGACGTAGTACTTAATCGGCACGCCGCTCCAGCTCGAGCCGAAGCGCGAATAGTTGTACGCGCCGGAGATGCTTACGAGGTAGGTCGCGATGCGGTAGTTCGTAACCCACGTGAAGGTCTTAGTGCCGCCGGGGTTGGCCTTTACGGATTTGAGGAGGCCGTTTGCGGCGACGTACCAGTCGTCGCGACAGGTCACGGTCAGCTCGACGCGGTTCGCCTTGTCGTTGGGCAGGTCGTAACAGGGAAACCAGTGCCGGGCTTCCTCCATCGCAGACAAGACGTAAACGCCCTTATTCGTAAAGAAGAGGCCGTTCTGCGGTTTGCCGTTGTAGTAGACGTAGAGCGCGAAGTTCTCGTTCTTTTGCTTCGGCGCCGCGAGCGTAACCTCCAGGACCGCGTTCGCATGTTTGAAGGAACAGGCGTTGCCGCCCTGTTTGACCGACGTGACGGTCATATCCGCTTCGAGGTGAAATTGGACCTTCCGGAGGTCGTTTCTCGAGCTGGTGGCGGCGATCTTACAACTGCCCGAGATCTTCTTTTGCGCGTCGTTGAGGTTTATATTTATCACGTATTCTTTAACGTCGTAGTCGTGGGGGATCGCCGGGCCGTCGGCGCGGCCGCGGCCCGCGTCGAAGAGGTGCGGCACGAACAGCCGCGGGTCCTCGGCGACTTCCGTCGGGACGTAAAGCGCCGCCGCGGCCGAAACGGCGACAAACGCCGCAAGCGTCAACGCAACCTTTGTACCCATCAGTACGCTCCTTAAGTTGCCGCCTGGCAATGCCTGAAAAAAATAAAATTTATTAATTCCCGAATATTCCCCGTATTATAACGGATTTGATTTGCAACGTAAAGAGAATTTCCCCTCGCGGTTTGCCTCGAGCGCTGAGATCGATTATAATAATAACGGCTAGGGTAACGTATTAAATAAAATAACGCGGGGCACGACGCCGCTCGACCGCGACGAGTTCCGCAAATTGTGCGACAAATACGAGACGGCCTCAGAGATAGCGGACGCCCTCGAGGGCCGCGAACCTCAAGGGCGAAAAAAGAAAAATATATACGAGGACTTAGGGAATATGATTACGAGCGAGCTTACGTCCGCGTCCGAATAAGGCCGGCGGCGTAGGTCGCACGCCCGGCGTCCCGTCCGGGGCGTTTTTTAGTTAAGAAATCTAAGTCGGGGACAAAGGGACGACGACCGGCTCAGTCGGAGCTATCCTCAGCCGCGCGTCGGGCGAAAAGCTCCACCGCGGCGCGAAGGTCGGCCCACTTAAACTCGGTCCCGCGGCAAGGCCCCCGGGGGCGCTGGTTGGCGACGCCGAAGACCGGCCTGTCGTCCACGGCGTATATGCCGGCGATAAGCTCGCGCTCACACGCGACGCCGATAACGGCGCGGGGGTCCAGGCGCCGGACGACGGCCGGCACGACGCTTCCGCCGGTCAGCACCGCCATCACGACGCCGTCGAACTCGTCGCGCAAGGCCAACAGCGCCGCGACCGGACATTCGCCGCAACGCCGGCAATTTTCTATGTCGTCTACGACGGCCTCGGGGCATTCAGGCCGCTGCAGGCACCGCGGCAAAAGGACCAGCACCGGCCCCCGTCGTTTGACCCGTCGCTTCGTAGCCCGGGCAACGGCGTTCGATACCTGTACCGCGGAGTGGGCCATCCGGTCCGGCGTCGAGCCGAAAAGCCGCGCGAAGCGCGGCGCCAGCGGCGCCAACTTGACTATTACCCGGCTCGAGCGAACAATCGGCAAAAGTAGACATCTAGGCGTGTATACCGTCGCTATTAACCCCAGGTATTCCAAAATTACGTAGAGGAAAACGACCGCGCCGCCGGCTAAGAAAACGCGCGGGAAAGCGGGCGTTAATTCGGCAAGGCGGGGTGCGGCTAAGTACCAGAAAAGGACGAAGAGGGCCGCCGCGGCGGCGATGAAGGCCCCGAGGGCGCCGAGGAAAAGGGCCGGGCTTTGCTCTATCGCGGCCTCGAAGCCGGCCATAGCGCCGGCCTCCCGCCACGGGTCCCCGAGGTAACTCGTATTCTCGGCGTCGAAAGTATCTTTCTCCGTCACCGGCCGGCCCATTATGATAACGCGCCGCCCGAGAGGGGACGGCGCCGTTATTACCGGGCGATTCTACCGCCCGTCATTGAAGGATTAAGCCTCTTCTTCCGGAACGCAACAATCAACCGGGCAAACGTCCGCGCACGACCCGCACTCGTCGCACTTTTCGGGGTCGATGATGTAGATGGGGTCCTCTTCGGAAATGGCCTCCTCGGGGCACTCCGGAATGCACGCGCCGCACGCGATGCAATCTTCGGTTATCTTGTAAGCCATCCTTCGGCATTCCTCCTTCTAAAAGCCTTTACCCGGCTTGTATTTATAGCGTCGCGTCGTATGTCCTTATACGCGGCTCAAACGTAACAAAAAAGGTTTCCGGCGTCAAGCCGAAAGTAACAACCGCCCCCGGGGTTCAGAAGGCCGCGTAAGACTTTAGCTATTTAGGCTAATTGCTTTATTCTTTACAAAAGGCCAGCAAGATACTATAATCGCGCCAAAAATAATACCCAACGAGAGGTACGAGCCGATGCTCAACGTCAGCGAAGAAGTTTTTAAAAGGTACGGCCGCACCTACCAACCCGGCGACATGATCGTCCGGGAAGGCGACGTCGGCGACGCTATGTTCATCATCCAAAAGGGTGAAGTTAGAATTCACAAACGCATCCGCGACCGAGAGACGACGTTGGCCGTCCTGAAGGCGGGGGATTTCTTCGGCGAAATGGCGATCATCGACCGGGAACCCCGCTCGGCGACCGCGACGGCGGCCACCGAGGCCAAGGTGCTCGTGCTTTCGAAGGATATCTTCGAATCTCAAATCAAAACCAACCCCAAGATAATTATGTCCATCCTCCGCAAGATGAGCGAACGCCTCCGCGCCGCCGACCGACAGATAAAAACGCTCCTTATGCGTGATAACTACTCCCGCGTAACGGGCACGCTTCTCCTCCTGATGTCCAAGCGCGGGACGCCCTCCGAACAGGGCGTCGTAATGGACAAAAAAGAGACGCTGGATGAGTTGGTTAGCATGACGGGCCTGCCGCTCGAGAAAGCCGACGAGGTTCTGGAAACGCTGAGACGCGCCGGCATCGTGCGCTTCGAGAACAACGTCATGGTAGTCAAATCGGCGGATAGTTTGGAACGTTTTATGAATTACCTTGAGATGAAGGAAGAATTCGGCCTTTAGCCCGACTCAACCCTACGGCAAGCATTGGACCAATTCAAATACATCCTCCTCTGGTTAGTCGCGGCTTTTTTGATCGCGGACTACCCGCTCCAGTGGAACGTCGTCTTCGAGATACGTTATAGGTACAAGTTCGGAGGCCTGCTCCACGTCGCCATTCACGCCCTCGCCGGCCTCTTCCTACTCTACCCTTATCTAACTCACTGGCAAATATGGGTCGCGTTCGGCGCGACGATCGCCCTCCATTACTTCATCGACACCATCAGCAAAACGAACATATATATGTGGCTCCTGGACCAGGCGTCGCACATAGGCCTAACTGTCGGCGTGGCGCTGCTGTGCCGGCACCTGCAACCGGTACCCCTCCCCCCTATCATAGAGAAGTACTATTTCAACGTCCCCTTCGCGCTGTACGTCATCGGCTTTCTGGCAGCTACATTCGCCGGGACCATAGTCATATTTTTCATCAAGTCGACATTTCGTAAAGGCTACGGCGTTAGGCCCATACAACTTTACGAAAAAACTACGGGCGCCGTGTCGCGCGCCATCGTCGTCGCCGCGGTAATACTGGGTTTCAAGCTCACGCCGGCGTTCTTCTTTATTGCCCCCGTACCGGACTTGCTCCGCCTTTATCACGTGGTAACGTTGCGAGGCCAAGGCGACCGTTATAAAGACGTTTACCCTTCGGACGTGCTAATATCGTTCGTCTACGCCGCGGCCATCGGCGCCGCGCTCGCTTTCGTCTAAAAGAGATGAGGCCGCTAAAAAGATTTGCGTTCACAGCCGCGGCAATCGCTCTGGCCGCGGCCGCGGCCGCGTTCGAACGAAACCCGGGGGGCGACGCGGACGCCCTCTCGAGTTGGGGCCTGGGGGCCCGCGCGGACGCCTTAGGGCGGGCATACGGCGCGCTCGCAGACGACGCCGCGGCCGTATATTGGAACCCCGCGGGCCTGGCCGCGCTCGAGCGCACGGAGCTTACCTTCGGGTACGGCGTCCCTTTCCGCGTAATCAGCGACGTAACTTTGGGGGACGCCGCCGTCGCCAAACCCCTGCTCTACGCCGCCCCGGAAGGGGCCGGGGGCACGGGCTCGCTCGGGACCCTCGCGGCCGCGTTGGCGTTCCGACGCGCGGGCGAAATATACGAAGCCGACGAAACCGGGCCTACGGGACGCACCTTCGACAATACGGACCTCGAGTTATCCCTCGGCTACGCCCATTCACTCGGCGAGAAGGCGGCATTCGGCTTGGCCTTGAAAAACGTCACGCGCGAGGTCGGCGATTATAGCGACTCCGGGTTCGGCGTCGACGTCGGCACAACTTACAAGCCGTTGCCAAACCTCGGCCTCGGCGCCGTCGCGCGAAACGTAATAGCGCCTAATTTCCGACTCAAAACGATCAAAGACGTTCCCGCGTTGACGTTCGAGCTGAGCGGCAGCTACGACCTCTTCGGCGTCGTGGCGCCGTGCGCCGCCCTCGAAATCACGAGAGAGGGTTTTTACGACGTGGGCGCGGGGTTGGAAGTAACGCCCGTAAAATACGTTGCCCTCCGGGGAGGATATTACACGGGCGACGAACGCCCGCGGGCCGGCCTGGGTTTTTACTTCGGAGGTTTCCGCTTCGATTATACTATGCGCCTCGGCGGCCCGTTGGGCGACTCCCACCTCGCGTCCGTCTCGGCGCTTTTCGGCGGCGAACCGCCGCCGTCGGACTTCGTCATTCCCGAGGAGGAGGGCTACATCGAGTTCGAACCGGCTGAGGAGGCGGCGCCGGAAGAAGAGGAGATTCAACCGGAAAATGAAGAAGGGGAAGAATTGCCGGGCGGCGCGGACGTAGGTGGCTCGAGCGGAGAGGCGACCGAGGGACCTTGACGTGGCGTTCTTCGGCCGCCGAGAACCGCGAAATGTTGACGTTTAAACGTAAAGCCCCCTTCGCGGGGGCTTTGTGGGCGATGCAGGACTCGAACCTGCGACCCCTTGCATGTCAAGCAAGTACTCTAGCCAACTGAGCTAATCGCCCGGTGCGTACGTAGTATATCTAAGCCGGGCGCGAACGTCAAGCAGAATTTATGTTCTTGGATGCCGTACAAGAGTTCTTCGGCGCGACGGTTTGGAATTTGCTTCTGTCGCTCGCCTTCGCGGCGCTCGTCTTCGTCGGCGGCCGAGCCGTTTTCGCCATTCTTAGGAGAATCCTCAAGCTCGAGGGACTGCGTTTCACCGTAAACGTATTCCTTCTCATACTTGCGGCCGAGGCTTTCGAGTACGTCTTCGCGTACGAGTGGGTTCCCACGATAGGCCGTATAATACAAGGGTTAACGTTCGTCTTCGGCATTTATCTGGCGTACCGCCTGCTCGAGCACGTTCTCGCCCGTCGCGTCGCGAAAGAGGAAAAACGCGTCGAACTCCCGCGCATCGTTCGCGATTTAATCCGCCTCGCGGTTATCGTCCTCGCGGTCTTGTTCGCCCTGAAAGCGTTCTTGGGGTTGGAACCTACGGCCCTAATCGCGACGTCGACGGTCCTTTCGGCCGTCATCGGCCTCGCGATGCAAGACCTGCTCGCCAACATTTTCGCGGGCGTCGCCCTTCAAATCGGCAAACCCTTTCGCATCGGCGACTGGGTAACGGCCTACGACCAGACGGGGACGGTCGTCTCCACGTCCTGGCGCGCGACGCGCATCAAAACGCGGGACAACCACCTCGTCGAAATACCCAACGCGAACATCGCGAAGGCGGAGATTTACAATTACTCGGTCCCGACGCCGCTTCAACGGCGCCACGTCGAGGTGGGCGTCGTTTACAGCGCGCCGCCCAACAAAGTGAAGAAAGTATTAAAGGAGGCGGCACTCGCGGCAAGGGGCGTGTTGAAAGAACCCGAGCCCGACGTCCTCCTTACCAATTACGGCGACTTCGCCATAACTTATCGCCTGCGTTACTGGTTGAAGGATTTTGCCGACGTGCCGCGAACGGAAGACCGTATCATGACCAATATCTGGTACCAATTCAGACGCGCCGGCATAACGATCCCCTTCCCCATTCGCGACGTGACCCTACGACGGCTCGACGAGAAGGCGGAGGTTCGCGCGGAGGAAAAACGACTGGCGCACGTACGGTCGCATCTCGAAGAGGTCGAACTGCTGGCCGGCCTGTCAAAGGCCGAGCTAAGCAAACTTGCCGCCGCGGCCGGCGAACGACGGTACGCCGCGGCCGAGAGGATCGTTCGCCAAGGCGACGCGGGTAACGAGTTCTTCATCGTCGTTTCGGGCGAGGTGCGGACGACGGTCCGGCGGGAAGACGGCCGGGGCGCCGACCTCGGAAAATTCGGCCCCGGGTTCTTCTTCGGCGAGATGTCGCTTTTGACGGGCGAACCGCGCCGCGCTACGATTACGGCGGTGACGGATGCCAACGTGATTGCAATCGGTAAAAACGTGTTCCAGGAAATAATAGCCGCCCATCCCAAAGTCGCCGAGAAGTTATCCCGGGCCATAGAGAAAAGGCGCGCCGAAATCGAAAAGGAGCTCGCCGAAGCCGGCGACGTCGAGGCGGCCGCGGCCGTGGAAAAAGAATATTCTCGGGAGAACGTATTGAAGAAAATAAAGGCCTTTTTCGATATTAAATGATGGTCCCCGGCGGCGCGGCAATAGAAATACGGCGCCGAACGGCGAACGGTTTTTGTGTTATAATAAAAAAACTTTAAGCTACATCCTCGGCCTCGAGCCTTAAATCCGCCTAGATTGAACGGGTAAAATATATGGTAAAAAACCGCAAGGACGCCAACGCCCGGAACAAGGCCAAGACCAAGATCCCGACCGGCGTGTGGATTAAGTGTAAGGGCTGCCGCGAGCCGCTCTTCGCCGCGGAGCTCGAGCGAAACCTGATGGTTTGCCCCCACTGCGACTATCACTTCCCGCTCAGCGCGTACAAACGAATCGACCTTTTAACCGACGAGGGCTCATTCCAGGAGTACGACGCGGACCTGTCGCCGGTGGACGTATTGTCGTTCACGGATAGGAAGGCGTACGCCAACAGGCTCGCGGAGATGGCGAAAAAAACCGGGATAAAAGACGCGGTCGTCTGTGGCCTCGCGACGTTGGAGGGGATACCGATATCCGTAGCGGCGATGGAGTTCGGATTCATCGGCGGTTCGATGGGAAGCGTAGTGGGCGAGAAAGTGGCGCGCACGTTCAAGCGGGGCCTGGAGGGCAAGCGGCCGGTGGTGATCGCGCCGACCTCCGGCGGCGCTCGCATGCAGGAAGGCGTCGTTTCGTTGATGCAATTGGGCAAGACCAACGCCGCGGCCGCGGCTTTCGCCGACGCCGGCCTACCCTACGTCGTAGTCATTGCCGACCCCACGACGGCGGGCGTAATGGCGTCATACGCCTCGGTAGGCGACGTCATCATATCGGAACCGAACGCGCTGATGGGCTTCGCCGGCCCGAGAGTTATAATGGAAACGATCCGCCAAGAACTGCCGCCGGGTTTCCAGCGCGCCGAGTTCCAGTTGGAACACGGCTTCGTCGACGTCGTCGTACACCGAAAGGATGTAAGAGATACTGTTGCCCGGTTGTTGACGTTGCTGGCGCCGGACAATAAATAGAGGTTACGAAGAAATAGCATTTCTAATGCCGGGTAAAAATCCTTTGAGGACCACTCTTGCCGAGCGCGCGCGGCCGGTTCTATGGCTGGCGGGCACATTTTCCATAGCGTTCTACTGGGCCTTAGCCGAAACGCTGATAGTTCGCCGGTGCTTTAACTCCGGTCTCTACTTCAGCAGGAGTTTTTCTTCCGCCCTCATCGGCCGGATCGTCTTCTACGCCTTGGCCTCGCTCGCAATTTGGGCGTTGGTCGCTTTGGGAGTAAGGCTGTGGCGACGACTACGGCGTCGAGACGCACCGCTTACGGCCGTCGGCGCCCGGGCGTTGCTCGTTTTGGGCGTGGCCGCGACGTGGGCCAACCTGAACCTGGCAGCGACGTACTCCGCCTACAGTAAACTCGACGTGCCGTTTAGCAATTCCTTTTTACTGCTGGCCTTAGGGGGCATCCCGGCGCTGATAATTACCGGCGGCCTGTTCCTCTTCCTGACGTGGCTTTGGCGACGGTTCAAGGCCGCGAGGTTCGCCCTTACGGCTTTGGGCTATCTAGCGCTGGTTGTGGCGGTGGTTGTGAGCGCTTCGTCGTACGGTTACAAATATTACCGGTCCTGGTCGCGCCCCGTGCCGTCGGACCTTCCGGACGTCGTTTTGATAACGTTGGACGCGTGGCGCGCGGACATGTTTTCCGAAGAGCTAACGCCGAATATATTCAATTTCTCCCAAAAGAACGCCCTCGTATTTACCGACACGCGCGCGCCGTCCTCTTGGACGTTGCCTACTTTCGCCGCGATGATGAACGGTTCGCATACCATCACTAACGCCACGGGCGTCGAGTCCACCGTCGAAACCAGACGGACCTGGGCGGAAGTAATGCGGGGCAACGGCTACGACACGTTTGCCGTTATAAGTAATCCCTACCTGGACGCCGTTCGTTTCATCCACCGCGGCTTCTCCCATTACGATTACGTCAACTTCAAAGCCGTACTTTCCGCGATCCATTTTTACGATACCGCCTGGTATTTCGCTCTCCGGGGGAGCATTTTCAAGCCGGAGGAGCCCGGGAGGACCAGCCGCCGGTTGACCGAAAAGACCTTGGCTCTCTTGCGCCGCCGCACGGCAAGGCCGAAATTCATCTGGGTCCATTACCTCGACCCCCATTACCCCTACCAACCGGAGGCCGACGTCCTGGCGAAAGAAGCGCCCGGCCTGCTCGATAAAAGGGATTACGGGACGAAACGCAATAAGCTATCCGCGGATAACGTCGACATAATCAAAGCCCTCTACGCGTACGAGGTGGAAACCACCGACGCGTACGTCGGGCGTCTTCTCGCCGAGCTCCCGGCTCGAGCCAACACGTTAACGATCATTTCCTCGGACCACGGCGAGGAATTTTTCGAGCACGGCAATATCGAACATCGCAAAACCGTCTACGAGGAAGTCGCGCGGGTTCCGCTGATAATTTCGCCGCCCGCGCGCGAACGCGACCGCCCGAATACTCGCCGCGTTACGACGCCGACGAGCCTGGTCGATATAGCGCCGTCGGTACTGAGCTTCGTCGGCCTACCGGTCCCGGCCACGATGGACGGCCGAAAGGGGCTCCTTGCGAGCAACGCGCCGCAAAACCCCGAAATCTATCTAACCTTCCGCCACCCAAAAAACTATTTCTTCAGCGCCATAATAAAAGAAAACAAAAAAGTTATCATAAAAATCGAAGGCGAACGAATTACGGACGAGTATTTTGACTTAGGGGCCGACCCCCTAGAACAAAGGCCGCTACCCCTCGACGCCCAAGGCCGTGAGCTAAAAAGGACGCTGACAAGATGGCTAGCTAGTAGGCCGGACTTCCGGGAAGAGGCGGCTGAGGGTCGTTTATCGTTCGGCGAACGGGAGGACCTCCGCGCTTTGGGATACATATAATTTCTTTAAAATTGCAAAACCGTATTAGAGTCGGCCGCCCACGGCGTCATATTGACGCAATAAAAAAATTGGGCCGCCAATATGGCGAAAATTTCCGGAGCTCTTATTATTGTAACTAATTGGTTTTAAAGGGTTTGTGCCCAATAAAATTTGGCATATTATTTGCGAAATATATTAACGGCTTAGTATGCCATTTAATAACCTTCTCAATTGTTCCTAATCCTCATTCCTGAAAGGAGCCCAGCGTATGACCGACGTACGTCCCTTAGGAGATCGTATCCTCGTTAAACGCGTCGAGGAAGAGGAGGTAGTGAAGGGCGGGATTATAATTCCGGATACCGCCAAGGAGAAGCCTCAACGCGGGGAAGTTATCGCCGTGGGCCTTGGCCGTCTCGACGAAGACGGCAAACGCGTCCCGCTCGACGTGAAAGTCGGCGACAGCATTTTGTTCGGCAAATACGCCGGCAACGAGGTCACGATCGACGACGAAGAATACCTAATAATGCGTGAAGAGGACGTCCTTGCCGTCGTCGTGGAGGGCAAGGGCGCCAAAAAAACCGCCAAGAAAAAACCCTCGAAATAGCAGCCCCCAGGAGGATGCATTAATGGCGAAGCAACTGGAATACGGCGTAGACGCGCGCGCCGCTATACAAAAAGGGGTAAAACAACTCGCGCGCGCCGTCAAGGTGACGCTGGGCCCCAAAGGTCGGACCGTCATCCTCGATAAAAAATTTGGAAACCCGGTGATTACCAAGGACGGCGTCACGGTCGCCAAGGAGATCGAGCTCAAAGAACCGTTCGAGAACATGGGCGCTCAAATGGTTCGCGAGGTGGCCTCGAAAACTTCCGATATGGCGGGCGACGGCACCACGACCGCCACGGTCTTAGCCGAAGCCATATTTGACGAGGGCTTGAAAATGGTTACCGCGGGCGCCAACCCTATGGCGATAAAGCGGGGCATCGACCGGGCCGTCGTCGCGGTGGTCGATACATTTAATGAACTCTCCGACGAGGTCAAAGAGTCCAAAGAGATCGCCGCGGTCGCGACGAGTTCGGCGAACAACGACCCCACGGTGGGCAAACTGATCGCGGACGCCATGGACAAGGTCGGCAAGGACGGTGTCATTACCGTCGAAGAGGCCAAGGGGATGGAGACCACCCTCGAGGTCGTCGAGGGTATGCAATTCGACCGCGGTTATCTCTCCCCCTACTTCATCACCGACGCCGAGAAGATGGAGTGCGTACTCGAGGAACCCTATATCCTCATCTTCGAAAAGAAAATCAGCGCGCTCCGCGACCTCTTGCCCCTCCTCGAAACCATAGCTAAAACCGGCAAGCCCTTTTTGGTCATCGCCGAAGACGTCGAAGGCGAAGCGCTCGCGACGCTAGTCGTCAACAAAATCCGCGGAATACTGAGGTGCGCCACGGTCAAGGCGCCCGGGTTCGGCGAACGCCGCAAAGCGATGATCGAAGACATCGCCGTCCTGACCGGCGGCCGCGCCATAACCGAGGACCTGGGCATCAAACTTGAGAACATCCAGATGGAAGATATGGGCCAGGCCAAACAGGTTAAAATAGACAAGGACAATACGACCATCGTCGGCGGCTACGGCACCGACGACGCCATACAAGGCCGCATCACGCAAATAAAACGCCAGATCGAGGAAACCACCTCGGATTACGACCGCGAAAAACTTCAAGAGCGCCTCGCCAAACTCGCGGGCGGCGTGGCCGTTATCAACGTGGGCGCGGCCACCGAGACCGAGATGAAGGAGAAGAAGGCCCGCGTCGAAGACGCGCTGAACGCGACGCGCGCCGCGGTCGATGAGGGCATCGTCCCGGGGGGCGGCGTCGTTTTCATCCGCTCCATGTCGACCCTCGATAACCTCAAGCTCAAGGGGGAAGAAAAAATCGGCGCGGAGATCGTACACAAAGCGCTCCGCTCGCCCCTCCGCCAGATTGCCGACAACGCGGGCGAGGAAGGGTCGTTGGTCGTACAGCGGGTTACGGAGAGCGACCAAATACCCTTCGGCTTTAACGCGGAGACGAATAAATACGAGGACCTGGTCGCCGCGGGCATTATCGACCCGACCAAGGTCGTACGCCTCGCGTTGCAACACGCCGCGTCCATCGTGGGCCTGATACTGACCACCGAGGCGTTGGTAACCGAGATCCCGGAGGAGGAAAAAGCGCCCCCGGCGCCTCCCGGCGGGATGGGCGGCATGTACTAAGTTTCCAATAACGGGCGAATGCGAGCCGGCCTTGGGCCGGCTTCGCGCTTTTTGACACAAGATTATTTTTTACTTGTCAACGTCACCTCGACTAGCTATATTATACGCGTGGGCGGAGTAGCTCAGTCGGTTAGAGCACGCGGCTCATATCCGCGGCGTCGTGGGTTCGAATCCCTCCTCCGCCAAAGTAGTTTATGCGCCTTATAATTTATGCCGCCGCGACGGTAGCTTTGCTCTGTGGCGCGGCTCTCGCCATAGGCCGCGAAGACGCCCGGCCCTCCGTAGAAGGCACTCCCCCCCCGGAACGGCGGGAGGTCGAAAGCCCCCTCGACGACGCAACCGCCCTTAAACGGGATATCGAGGCCGCCAAACTCGAGCCGCAAACGCTCGCCGCCATAATGGCCGACGGTAACGCCGCCGAACGCTTCGACGACGTCGCCGACGTTGCGGAGGTGGCTCTGGGAACGCCTTCCTCTGTGGTCGCCGCCGCGGAGGCCGCCCGCGCCGCCGAGGCCCGCGCGGAAGAACGGCGTGCCGGCTTAGCCACCGTCGAACCGGCGGAAAGCCGCGTAAAACTCTACGCGGGCATCCCCAAATACCAAAACGACGCCCGGATCCAAAACGAAGCCGGCGTCGCCTACTACGCCCTCGGCCGCGTCGCCGACGCCAACGAACGCTTCCTCGCGGCTATGGCCTTGGACGCCAACTACGACGAACCGCACGCCAACCTCGGCCTGCTTTACCGCCGGAAAGGATGGTACGAAAAGGCCCTCGCGGAATACGATATCGCCCTCGAGCTGCGCCCCACAAACGCGACTACTTGGTATAACCGAGCCGTCGCATTATTGAGGCTCGCGCGAATCGAAGACGCGGTATCCTCGCTCGAGACGGCCACGAAACTCGCGCCCAAGTACCGCCCGCCCGTCAAGCGCCTCGCCCTAATCTGGTACGACCTGGGCGACTACGACGCGGCGCGACGTTACGCCCAAAGTCTGCTCTATCTCCTAAAAACCGACGAAGAGGCCATCGCGGACGAAATCGAAGCCGCGTCCGAGCTTCTAACCTTGGCCGAGAATCGCCTGCTAGGTAAGAAAGCGGAACCGACGTTAACCGTGGAGCGGACCGCGCCGAGTGCGCCCGGTCCGTAGAAAGGTAAAAACCAAATAATCGGGAGGTTTAAAATGGTCGATTTCGCCGTCTTCAAAAAGTATTTCGAACCTAAAAACAATAAAACCGGTTACCTCGCGACGATGGCGAGACCCGGCCGACCGACGCTCAGGCCCGTTTCGTTTTTCCTCGTCGGTAAGAAGATATGTTTCTGCACCTGGTCCGGCGACGCCAAAGTAAAACAGATAAAAAAGAACCCCCACGTCGAAGTGTGCATACCCGTAAACCGGGGCCGATGGCGCGGTTACTACCGCATCGCCGGCGCCGCCGAGCTCGTAACGGACCCGGCCGCCCGCAAAAGGATTTTCAAAAAGGTCCCGTACGCCGCGGAGGGTTACTGGGAAGGCCCCGACGACCCCCGCCTGGCCATCGTTGTCGTGAAGGCCGAAGCGAGCCGCTACTTACCGCCCGGTAAAAACAAGGAAGTCGAGGTAAATTTATAAAAGGCCGACGCCGCCAGGTCCAACTTGCCCGAACGGCGTTTTTGTGATAGAATGACTTAAAAAGGAGGAATAAACGTGAGGGAAACGTGGCTTGTTTTAGCAGCTGCCGCCGTAGCCTTCTCGCTGTTCGCTTGCGAGGAGGAGTTGGAGAAAGGGAGCATCTCCGGCAACGTAAAAGACGACGGCAAAAATATCTCCGGCGCCTTCGTCCTTTTACTCGAAGAAGGAAAAATCCTGGCCGCGGAGACGCCGCTCTCGAACGCCTCGGTTACCGACTCCCAAGGTAACTACACCATCCTGTTCGTAGAGCCCGACGTAGCCTATTACGTCGTCGCCGTAAAAGACGAGGACGGCGACGTAAAGTACACGCCGGGGGTCGACCCCATCGGGTATTACGGAAGATACAACAAAGCGACGAAACAGTGGATACCCTCGCCCGTCTCCGTCGGCTCGGGCGAGAAAAAAACGGGCATAAACGTAGCGGATATGTACGTCTTGCCCGGCGGCTTCTAAAATTTAACGATGTTTCTAGCCGCTGCTCTTAGGGCATAGTTCGCTATGCCCTTTTTTCACGACGACCCGTATGGCCTCCAAGAAATACATATTCATCAAAGGCGCCGCGGCCCATAACCTCAAAAACGTAGACGTCAAAATACCGCGCGACCAATTCGTCGTCATCACCGGCGTCTCCGGCTCGGGCAAATCGACGCTCGCGCTCGACACCCTCTACGCGGAGGGCCAGCGGCGGTACGTGGAATCCTTGTCCGCGTACGCCCGCCAGTTCCTCGGCCGGATGGACAAGCCGGAGGTCGAATACATCGAGGGCCTCTCCCCCGCCATAGCCATCGAACAGAAATCGGCGAGCAAAAACCCGCGTTCTACCGTCGCCACCGTGACCGAAATCCACGACTACCTTCGCCTACTCTTCGCGCGCGCGGGCGACCCGCACTGCTACAAATGCGGAAGGCCGATAGCGACACAGGCGCCGGAACAGATGGTGGATGAGCTGATGCGGCTCGCCGCGGGGACAAAGCTCTACCTTATGGCGCCCGTCGTCGCGGGCCGCAAGGGCGAACACCGAAACGAATTCGAACGGCTGCGGCGGGAGGGATTCGCCCGCGTAATCGTGGACGGCGGCGAATACGAGCTCGACGACGACATCAAATTAAACAAGAACAAAAAACATACCATCTACGCCGTGGTCGACCGCCTCGTAATGAAGGAGGGGCTGGGCCGGCGCCTTACGGATTCCTTGGAAACGGCGCTCGAGCTGGGCGAGGGGCTCGCGCTCGCGAGGGTTTTTAACGAAAATAGACACGAAGACCGCGTCTTCAGCAAACATTTCGCCTGTTCAAATTGCAACCTCTCCTACCCGGAAATAAGCCCGCGCCTGTTCTCCTTCAACAGCCCGTACGGCATGTGCCCAAGCTGCGGCGGCCTGGGCTTTACCCTCGAGGTCGACGAGGAGCTCGTCGTCCCGGACGACACGCTGTCGCTGAACGAGGGCGCCATCCTACCCTACCGCCGCGACGGCGATTCCTACATCTGGCAGTACCTCGAGAACCTGGCTCGACAACTGCGCTTCAACCTGGATACCCCCTGGAAGAAGCTATCGGAACGGGTCCGCGACGTCTTGCTCTTCGGGAGCGAGGGGCGCCGGTTCCGAATGCGCTACGAACGCGACGGCCGCGTATACCAGTTCGCGCACGAACTGGAGGGCGTGATCCCCAGGTTGAAACGGCTGTACCGGGAAACGCAGTCGGAGGAAGCGCGCGAGTTTTATTACGGCCGATTCTTTCGTAAGGACCCTTGTCCGGCTTGCGGCGGCGCCCGCCTAAGGCCCGAAGCCCTCGCGGTTACGGTCGGCGGGAAGAACGTCGCCGAAACGTGCGAGCTATCCGTCACGGAGGCGCTCGACTTCTTCGGGCAGCTCAAGCTTGTCGGGAACAAAGCCCTTATCGCGAAAGAGGTCGTAAAGGAGTTAAAAGCGAGACTCGGCTTCCTCGCGGACGTGGGTTTGGAATACCTCACGCTCGAGCGACCGGCGCCGACGCTCTCGGGCGGCGAGGGCCAACGGATCCGGTTGGCGACGCAGGTCGGCTCGGGGCTCGTCGGCGTAACCTACATTCTGGACGAGCCCACCATCGGCCTACACAAGCGCGACAACGAACGTCTACTGAAAACCCTCTGCTCGCTCCGCGACCTGGGCAACACCGTCGTCGTCGTAGAACACGACGAGCAGACCATCCGCGCGGCCGACTACGTCATCGACCTCGGCCCGGGCGCCGGCATTCACGGCGGCCGCGTCGTCGTCGCCGGCCCGCCCGCGATAATCGAGAAGTCGAGGAAGTCGGTGACGGGCCGTTATCTGCGCGGCGACGCGCGCATACCGACGCCCGCGGCCCGCCGCCGCGGCAACGGCGCCACGCTCACGCTGCGCGGCGTCCGCCACCACAACCTCAAGAACGTCGACGTATCGTTCCCTTTGGGAACCTTCATCTGCGTCACCGGCGTGTCCGGCTCCGGCAAATCGTCCCTCGTATCCGAGACCTTCTTCCCGGCGCTCAAACGACGCCTTTACCGGTCGCCCGTAAGGCCGGGCGAATACGACGCCATCGAGGGGTTGGACGCCCTCGACAAAGTAATTGAGATAGACCAGCAGCCGATAGGACGGACGCCCCGCTCCAACCCGGCGACCTACACCAAAGTCTTCGACCCCATACGGCAGCTCTTCGGCGAACTCCCGGAATCTAAGGCGCGCGGCTACAAGCCGGGGCGCTTCTCATTCAACGTCCGGGGAGGCCGGTGCGACGCCTGCGACGGCGACGGCATCATCAAGGTCGAGATGCATTTCCTCCCCGACGTCTATATCCCGTGCGAGGTCTGCAAGGGGAGACGCTATAACCGCGAGACGTTGGACGTCAAATATAAAGGGAAAGACGTCGCCGACGTGCTGGCGATGACGGTGGAAGAGGCGCTCGCCTTCTTCGACGCGCACCCGAGGATAAAACGCGTCCTCCAGACGCTCTACGACGTAGGCCTCGGCTATATTGAGCTCGGCCAACCCGCGCCCACGCTCTCGGGGGGCGAGGCGCAGCGCGTCAAGTTGAGCCGCGAACTTGCGAAGCGGGCCACCGGTCGAACGGCATACTTCCTGGACGAACCTACCACCGGCCTGCACTTCGACGACGTTAAGAAGCTCCTCGCGGTCCTGCAGCGGCTGGTGGATGCCGGCAATACCGTCGTCGTCATCGAACACAACTTAGACGTAATAAAAAACGCCGATTACGTGATAGACCTCGGGCCGGACGGCGGCGACGCCGGCGGCTACCTCGTCGCCGTGGGCGCGCCGGAAGAAATCGCCCGAAACCGAAAATCTTATACGGGAAAATATCTGAAGGAAGTTTTGTCGAAAAAATAAGCCGGCCCCGAGGTCGGCTTTACGTCAAAGCATAAAACCGCCTATAACCTCTCCATCACCTCTACTACGCCCTCTACCGCCAGGTCGAATAGTTCTTTACCGATTTCCGGCGAGGCGAGCGCCGGTTCGGAAGCAACGGCTCCTTGGGGATAACGGCTACGCAGGTCACGCGGGGAGTAAACGGTTTTTTCCCACCTTGCCTCCGTAGGTTTTACCTCGGATACGTCCCCCACTAACTCCGGCTTGAGGTACATAAGCACCGACGTCTCCCCCGGCGTAGCGTGGCTTCCTTCCTTAGTACCGAACTCTTTCCCAATACACTTTGCCACCGCCGTTACGTCGTACCAATTCTGGATTGCGAATTTAACCCCCTCGTACTCGTAGGATACCTCTAAGGCGGCCGCGGTAAGCGTCCCGAAATTCCCTCCGTGGCCGTTGACGACGACGATCCGCCGGAATCCCTGCGTCAAGGTGAACACGAACAAATCCTTCACGACCACCAGATACACGGAGGGTTTTAAACTCACCGTCCCGGGGAAGGCGGCGTGGTGGAGCGATACGCCGTAGCAGAGTGGCGGCGCGCAGTACACGCCGAGCCGTTCGGCCGCCGCGCCGGCGACCGCGTTCGCGATTATGTAATCGATGCCGGTCGCGACCACGGGGCCGTGTTGCTCCACCGAGCCGGTAGGCAACAACAACCGGTCGTCGCCCCCAAGGTATTTTTCGACGTCGGGCCAAAAGGCATGATCCAGGCGCATAGGCGTCCTCTCTTCTTACTATAATTGTAGGATGTGCCGCCCCTCGGGCGCGACGTACGCACTGTAAATAATACCACGCCACGACCTCGGCATTCCATAAAGAAAGGGCCGGCTTCCAAAGCCGGCCGCCGCCTAACAGGGCCCCTTAGCCGCGCGTCTCCAACAGGACGTTGAACGACGCCTCGCCGGAGCTGCCCCAAACCTCCGGCGCGTACATCAGCGACGCCTTCGCCGGCAGCGCCAGGTGTCTTCCCGGCTGTTCGGCATGGATGACGTAGGAGACGGTGTATTCGCCGGCCGAAAGTTCGGTGAAGAAGAACGCCATCTTCTCGTCGCGCCGTTCCCGGTAAAAGTTACGCCGGTACCAATCGTAGTAATATTCGCGCGCGAGCGCGTCCTCGTCCACCTCGAAGCCGGAGGGGAAATAGTCCTCCAGTATCACGTATTCCATCGGCCTTGCGACGCCGAAGGTCACGTCGACGCGGAACCGGTCGCCCGGATTTACGGCGTCCGGTATCCCCTCGACGGCCTCGGTACCGCCCTTAGCCAAACGGTAATACTTACGGCTCACCGCGAAACCCTCGTCGACGGGCGAAATCTCGTCCTCCTGTTTGTAATACGTAAGTAACGTGGAGTAATACACCTTTCCCGTTCCGTCGACCTGGACCCGGACGTCGTTGTCCCCCGCCTTAATCGCGCCCTCCTTGTCTTTTAGGTAAAGGTGCACCTTCGCGGAGGCAACGTTTTCGGGCGTAACGCCCAGCGTACCCGCCTCGGCGCCGTTGACCAGCACGCGCGCGACGTAATCGCCCTCGAGCTCAGCCGTGACCGCGAGGTAATCGCTGAGCGCGAACACGACCGCCGCGGTCTCCTGCGTGCTGCGCCAATAGTTGCCGCGCCGCTTGAGCGCCAGCCAACGGACGATACCTTCCAACTTCTCGTCGTCGGCGCCTCGCGTCGCGACGATGGCTCGCAGTGCCGTCGCCGTCGTCTGTATGGGGCTGTCGTGCCAGCTGTAGTGCCACTCGCCAACGCCCGCGAAGTGGACGAAGCGGCCCTCTTCGACGGCGAGTTCGTCGAGGTCGTCGAGCGCGACCTGAGCTTTACTCGTCATGCCCCGCTTCGCCAGCGCGAGCGCGAGAAGCGAAAGCTCGTACGCGTCAGATTTTTTGCGCTTCTTAAAGGCGTCAACGAGCTCGCGGGCGCCCTCGTCGCGCCGCGCCTCCGCCAGTACGTAAAGCATGTAGAGGTACGTCGACCCCTTCTCGCCCTTCGCGCCGTCGAGTTGGTCCGCGAGAGATTTCAGGCCGTTGGCGAGCACGTCGTCCCGCACGTCGAAGTCGGCCTCCCGCGCTTTCAACAGGCCGTAGCACACGTAGGCCGTCATGAACGGGTGCGTCTCGTCGTCGGTCCACCAACCCCATCCGCCGTCGCCGTGTTGGAAATTGTACAGCCTCTCGACGCCGGCTTTGACCATCTTCGGCAGCTCGGCCTCGAGCTCTTCGTTCTCCAGGCCCAGCTTCTGTAACGCCTGCGCGACGTACACGGTCGGCAGAAAACGGCTCATCGTCTGCTCGACGCAGCCGTAGGGATAGCCGGCGAGGTACGCGAGCGCGTCGAGCATCGTGCCGGCGAGCGAGGGCGCGAGAGATATCTCCAAAACCGTAGCGCCGGCCACGGCGTCGTCCGGGACGGCTACGACTTCCTGGAACGACGCGTTCTCCGCGCGCGCCGACGCCAAATTGTACTCCAGGCCGTGGGGCAGTATCGGTATCTTAAGCTCCATCGCGTCCGACTCGAGCCGCGTTAATGCCTTAGCCGTAAACGTCGTCTCGCCGACACCCTCGACGAAACAAGGCCAATCGACGCGCGCCTCGCCGTCCGCCGTTATCGTAATTTCGCTGACCGCTTTACCCTTGACCTTTATCTCCGGGCCGGCTCGAAGTTCCACCTTGACGCGTTGCGCCGACGGCAAGTAGTTGTGAACGACGCCCGAGATTACGACGTCGTCCCACTGCGTCAACGTGCGCGGCGTCTCGAGGCGGATTAGCAAGTCCTTGCGCACGATCACCTTAGCCGTCGCGCCGCCGACGAGCGTATCTTCCGTTACCGCGCGTGCCGTTGCCCGCCACGTCGTCAAGCTGTCGGGCATATCGAAAGCCGCGCGAGCCTTGCCGCTTTCGTCGGTTACCAGCTGCGGCCCCCAGAAGGCGGTATCCGGGAAATACGCCCGTATCACCGGCTCGACGTAACCGCGGTCGCCCCTCGCCATTTCCGCTTTCTTCGCCCTCGGCGCCGCCGCCGGCTCTTCCGCCGCCGTCATCTCGTCGAGCTCTACGCCGCCGCCCATTCCCCCTATGTCCGCGTAACCGCTACCGGTGGAATAGAAGTAGAAAGAGGTGTTCGTCGAGACGCAGTTGTACCGGCGGTCGTAGAAAAATTGGCGGATGTCGGGAGCGGCTTCTGGTTTAATCGCGTAGACGGATTCGTCGGCGACGCCGAGCGAGACCTCCGCGGCTACGGGTTGCCCACGCCAGTCCGTCGCCTCGACGGCAAAAGTCGCGGCCTCGCGCGGCTCGTACGTCTCTTTGTCGGGTTTGATATCGACCCTTAAAAAACGGTCCTCCGGTGGGACGACGACGTTGGCAACCGTGCTCGAGCACGAATCGTCCGCGACCACGTACGCGTCCAAATAGACGTTGGGGGCGAAGCGTCCTTCGATCGGGACCTTTACCAAGGCCGTATTACCTCGCGGCCGGACAACCTCGGCGTGATAAAGCTCTTCCCCCTCCACCGACAATAGCGCCGCGGCGCCGGGCCGATTCGTCTGGACCATCACCAACGCCACGTCGCCCACGCGGTACGTGTCTTTATCCAAGGTCAACGTCACGCCCGAGCCCGAATAATACGAATGGTAATAACTTTCGTCGGCGACGTAGAATGAGGCCGTATACTCGGTTTCGTTGCCGGCCTCGTCGAAGGCTTTCGCCTTTACGGCGTAGTAACCATTCTCGTCCGGAACGAAGCGGTAGCGGCCTTCGCCGCTCGAGCCTACGCTGACCTCATCCTGCGTTATCGTCTCCTCCACCCATTTCCCGCGGCCCGTGGCCTTGCTTTCCACCCACCGCTCGGTGGTAATTTCAAATACGACGTCGGTCGCATAGGGCCTACCGAGAGGGTCGCGACTTTTAAAAGTGATTACGGCGGCGTCGCCCGGGGCGTAGAAATATTTATCCAGATAAACGTAGAGCGCGAGGCCCGCGCGCCACACGGGCACCTGCGCCGAACCCGTAACCTCGCGGCGACTCGCGTCGGTCATGACGGCGTCGATGCGGTACTCGTAATCGTAGGAGAGCTCGTCCGCGAGGGCGAACGTCCCGCGGAAGTGGCCGTCGTCGTCCAGCTGCCCCTCGCCCGCGGTCACGTGCTCCCAACCGTAATAATCGTAATAGTCGCCGTAGTCGTAGTACCAACTATATCGGTAAGTCCGCCACCCGTACTCGTATTTCGCGCGGCGGTAAACGGTATAGTCCACGTCCGCGCGGGCCACCGGTTCGCCGAAGTAATAACGGCCCGTAACGTCAAAGACCAAAACGTCGCCCACGAGGTAGTAATCCTTATGGGTCGTAACGGCCACCTCGTACTCGGGCTTCCGATACTCCTCGACGTCGAAGTAAGAGGTGAATTGCTGGTCGCGGAACCGCGTGTTGATGTGGTAGCGACCCAGCGGCGGTTCCTCGCCCAACGTAAACTCGGCCGCGAAAGAGCCGAAGGCCGACGTCGTCAGCTCCGCCTTAAAGGCGGTATCGCCCGAGGGAGCGTTGACCTCGACCTTGACATCCTCGTCCGGCAGGTTGTGGTATTCGTCGCCCACGTAGTGCCGCAGGATGCCCTTCATATGGACCGTTTGCCCGGGGCGATAAACGGGACGGTCCGTATACGTGTAACCCTTATACCGTTCCCCGGTATAATATCCGAAGTAAGCGTCGCAGAGAGCGACTTCGGACCCCTTGCGGCCGAGAACCGTTAGGCTTGAGACGTCTTCGGGGAGGACGATGCCGTCCTTTGCAGCTAAGCCGTCGGCGTCAGTTACCATGTCCTCGGCGACGCGCGGGAACGTCAAAATCTCGACGCCGGTTACGGGCTCTCCCGACATCCGCTCCGCGGCGTAGGCCACGAGGCTGTCGTTGTCCGTTTTGACGACGAGCGCGATTCGCGTAACGACGACCAGCGCCGTCGCTACGTTCCCCTTAGCCGACGCTTTGACCAGGTACGCACCCTCCGTTTTAACCGGCACGCTTATCGTTTTATAATTCCAATAATCGAGACTATCGAATTTTTCGCGCCAAGTGGCGACGGCTTTGACGCCCGCAAAATCGATGCCCGAGAGCGAATGTAAATCCAAGTCCGGGTGCTCGGCCGCGGCCGCGAGGTCGAGACGGTAGACGGCCATCTCGACTTCGTCTAAGCCGTGGGCCCCGAGCTCGACCGTAACCTCGTCGCCCGGGTAAAACGCGCGCATGGAATATAAACAAAGCCCTCGCTCTTCCTCGGTAATGCGGCAGCTCAGCGCCGCGCCCAACGCAATCACGGTGGCTAAGATCGCCACGCCGTAGCGACTCACCGCCGCTTTATTCTTCCTCAGTTCCACGGTCGCCACCTCGCTCGGCCGCCTTTTGCCAGTCCGGTTACCGGGTACGTTCCTTAACTGTTCGACCGCGGCCGAGGCCGCGGGGTTTAAACGTAAACTTAAGCCAATTCGACTTGCGACGAGTCGCCGACGTTCAGGGAGGCGGGTTTACCTTGGGCCGTCGCCCGGTCGCCGATGATGGACCCTTGAAGGATCAGCGCCTCGACCGCGGCGTACTCGCTCACGATGCTATCCCGCACGATGGAGTCTTTGATGATGGCACCGCCGGCGGCGGAGACGTTCGGACCGATTATCGAGTTCTGGATCGCGGCGCTCTCGTCTATCCATACGGGCGGGATGATTATCGAACCCGGCCGCTTGGGCACCTCTTCGACGCGTGCGAGGAGCGCGCGGTTAGTCTCCAGTAACGCGCTCGACTCGCCGCAGTCGAACCACCCCTCGATGGGGAAGGTCTCGATATCGTGACCGGCCTCGACCATAAACTGGAGGGCGTCCGTAAGTTGATACTCGCCCCGCGTCTTGATATCCCCTTCCACAATGCGGCCTATAGAATCGACCAACAGGCCGGGGTCACTTATGTAATATACACCCGCGATAGCCAACGTCGAGACGGAAGTCTGTGGTTTCTCGACTAGCTTTATAACGCGCTCGCCGTCGAGAACGACGACGCCGAAGCGGCGGGGGTCCTCGACGACGCGAACGCCGATAGCCGAGACCCCCTTCTTTACGATCCGCGGCAAGTCGGCCTGGAATATCGTGTCGCCCAATACGATGAGGAAAGGCCCGTCTTTAAGGTAATCGCGCGCCTGGTGCAACGCGTGGGCGATGCCGAGCGTCTCCTCCTGTACGACGAACCGAACCGGCTTCGTTATCTTCTTTTCGAGAAACGGCCGCAGCTTGTCGCCGAGGTAACCTATGATAAAAATGTACTCGTCGGGTTCCACCGAGTAAACTTCATCGAGGATATACTCGATGATGGTTTTCCCGGCGACGTGCAACATCGCCTTGGGAACGGTGTGAGTATGGGGGCGGAGCCGCGTTCCTTGCCCTGCTACGGGAATAACTACTTTCATGCTAACCTCCCTTACAAACTCGCCTTCATAGGGATTTGGTTTTGCGCAAGTATTTTTTTATCTTAGAAAACGCCCGCGCGCGGTGGCTAAGGCGGTTTTTCTCCTCCGCGTTCATCTCGGCGAAGGTCCTTTCGTAGCCCGCGGGTACGAAAACGGGGTCGTAACCGAAACCGCCTTCGCCGCGGGGCGCCGCCGCGATTCGCCCCGCGACCTCGCCGCGCGTGGACCATTCGCCACCGTCCGGCGTCACGAGCGCCGCCACGCACACGAAGCACGCCTGTCTTCTTTCCGGCGGAACGGCGGCAAGCTCCCGCAGGAGTTTCTCGTTGTTCGCTTCGGGGTCGCACGCCGGGCCGGCGTAGCGGCTCGAGTGTACGCCGGGGTCGCCGCCGAGGGCCGCCACCTCCAACCCGGAGTCGTCCGCCAACGTCGCGAGGCCGAGAGCTCGAGCTACCGCGCGGCCCTTCGTCAACGCGTTATCCTCGTACGTCGCGCCGTCTTCGGGGGGTAGCTCGAGGCCGCCGAACGCGTCGAGCCCCAAGACCTCCGCCTCGGCGCCGACGATTGCGGCAACTTCTTCCAACTTAGCCGCGTTCCGCGTCGCCAGTACAACCCGCATTTGAAATTCCCGTTAATCGAATATAACCAGCTTCACGTCGTCGATTATAACTTTATATGAGGCGGAATTATTTTTCCCTCCCCACGACGTTAATCCGTCGGCCTCGAAGCCTACGCCCACGACATGCGAAAGGTCCAGCGCATACCCCGGCTTTAGGACGTAAGAACCGCCACGCTCAAAGGTAAATTGGGGTTCGCCCGCGCGGGGTAAATATTTCGTCGAGTACGAGACGCGCGTCCAAGCGCGAGGCCTAAGGGAAATTTTGCGGCGATATTGCCGGTCGAACGTCAGCGCCTCGTCGTCCAAGAGGAGCAGCCGGACGTCGGCGACGAAGTAGTTAGGGTTATATAACGCGAACTCGAGGCGGTGATGTTTGGAGAAATCCTTCAAGCGAGGATACAAGTTGACGATGCGGCTCGTGCGCCCGCACGGAAACTCCGCGGCGAGCGCGACCCTGCCCTCGCGAACGACGTCCCTTTCTTCCGACACCGCGAGGGCGTCGGCCTCGTCGCCGCTCAGCCAGAACGCCGCGTCGACCCCGGCCTCGAAGTCGAAGACGGGCAGTAAACCCTTCAGCCCTCGGTAAAGCGTAACGACGCCGCCGCGGGTCTTGGCGCCGCTGAACCCGGAAGCCGAAACTTGTAAAGCTTCCCCGCTCTCGCGGTAACGCAGCCGGTAAGAACCGTCCTCAGCCGTATAGGTCGCGAAAGTCGCGCCGCCGACGCGCACGTTGCGCAGCGTCCTACCCCCGGCGTCTACGACGCGGCCGCGGATATCTACGGATGTACCGGCCGCGGGGCCACCCGCCACCTCCGCAAGCATAACCTGACGCAGCTCGAATATTTGATTATTCGCGAGAACGCGGGTGGAAATATCCCGCAAATCATCAACGGCGTACGGCAGGAGCGCCTTCAACCTTTCCTCGACGTACGCTCGGCCGCGCTTTTTCTCTACCATCTTGAATAACGCCCAATCCTCCAACCCTTGACGGAGCAGCTCCAGGCGGACCGACGACACCGCCCCTTCTACGCCCGCCGGCGCGCCGGGATAGAACCACGTACCTAAGCCGTTGCCGAACGCCGCGGGGGTTCCCGCCATAGGGTCGCCGAGCCAAGGGTTCCTCGGCCGGACGGCTTTCGCCGGCGGCGCGAGGGCTACCAAGCCGCCGGCGCGCCAAAGGTATCCGTACCACGAGATAAGCCTCGCGCCCGCGCGCCGGCCGTCCAAGATGTCGCCGCCGGAACTGTCGGCGCGTATGAAGTAACGATTTCCCTTGCTAAGGCTGCGATAACGCTCGGGCGATAAAGCTATGTCTGAAAAACTTGGCACCCAATAGGAAGCCGTCGCGGCGAGCGAAACGCCCG
>CAZWAM010000004.1:0-3497 GCA_964631855.1 uncultured bacterium
GGGAAGACGCCGAAGTAATCTTCGGGCTCGCGGCGGATCCTCTTCACGAGCGCGTAGAGCGGTTTGTAAATCTCCATGAATATGAGCGGTAAGGACGAGATAGCGAGCATCAAACCCCAATCCCGGAGAGACAACGGAACCGTGTGGAATATCGGTTGGAGGAAGGGGATGTAAACGACGCCGAGGTGCAACAACAGCGAAAAGGCGACGGCGTACAACAACCAGGGGTTCGAGAAAGGCCCGAGCGCGAAGAACGAGCGCGTTTGGCTGCGGCAGTTTAACGCGTGGAAGAGCTGGCTCAACGTCAGCACCGAGAACGCGAAGGTCCGTGCCGTGGCCAGGCTCTCGCGGAAACCGTACAGCACCATCAAGTAGGAACCGAGCGTCGCCGCGGCGATAAAAAACCCCTGCGTCGGTATCAACCGCAACTCGTGTGCGCCGAAGAGGAACGCGTGTTTCGGGCGCGGCCGCTTGAGGAGAAGGCCAACCTCGGGCGGGTCCACGCCGAGCGCGAGGGCCGGCGCGCCGTCCGTGATGAGGTTTACCCATAAAATTTGAATCGGCAGCAACGGCAACGGCCACCCGCCGAGCGTCGCGATTATCATGACGAGGAGCTCGGAGGCGTTGCACGACAAGAGGAAGTGTATAAATTTCTTGATGTTCGCGTAGACGTTCCGCCCCTCCTCCACCGCGGCGACGATGGTCGCGAAGTTGTCGTCGGTGAGTATCATGTCCGACGCCTCCTTGGAGACGTCGGTGCCGGTGATGCCCATCGCCACGCCGATGTCGGCCTCTTTGAGCGCGGGGGCGTCGTTGACGCCGTCGCCCGTCATCGCCACGACCGCGCCCCGCGCGCGCAAGGCCCTTACGATGCGCAGCTTATGTTCCGGCGTAACGCGAGCCACCACGCGCGCATCCTCCAGCTCGTCGATCAACCCCTCGTCGCTCAGTGTATCTATCTCGCGCCCCGTCAGAACGGCGGCGCTCTCGTCCAGTATCCCGACCTCGTCGGCGATGGCCGCGGCGGTGGCGCGGTGGTCGCCCGTCACCATCATCGGCGTGATGTGCGCCAGGCGGCACTTCCTCACCGCGTCGTAAACTTCCGGCCGCGGCGGGTCCTCGATAGCCACGTACCCCCGGAACGTGAGGTCCCGCTCGAGCGCGGCCGTCACCTCTTCGTCGTCGCCAACGCGCCGCGTCGCGACCGCGATAACGCGCAAGCCGCGGGCCGCCAGACCCGCGTTGGCTTCCTGTACGGAAGCCCGGGCCTCCGGCGTTAGCGGCCGTACGGCCTCGCCTTCTTGCCTCGCCGAACACAGCTCGAGAACTATCTCGGGCGCCCCCTTCACTACCGCCACGCGTGAACCGTCGCGGCCGAACACCGCGGTCATCCTCTTGCGCTTGGAGTCGAACGGGACCTCGGCCTGAAACTCGTAGCGGGCGGCGAGTTCGCGGGCGTCCACGCCGACGTCCAACGCCGCCTCGACCAGCGCCGCCTCGGTCGGATTGCTCCGCTCGCCGTCGAAGGAGAAATCGCCCACCGCCGCGGCGTTAATGAAGTCGCCCGTGCAAAGAAGCGCCGTCGCAAGCAACTCCTTCAGGTCGTCGGGCGCGTCGGGCCTTACGACCTCGCGGCCGTTGACGTAGGCGCGCCGCGCCACCATCTTGTTCTCCGTCAGCGTCCCCGTCTTGTCGGAGCAAATAACCGAGGTCGACCCCAACGTCTCCACCGATGAAAGGCGCCTGATGAGCGCGTGGCGCTTGACCATCCGTTGCACGCCGATGGCCAGCGCGATGGTTACGACCGCGGGCAGGCCCTCCGGTATCGCAGCCACGGCCAAAGATACCGCCGTCAGGAACATCTCGTGGGCCTCGAGGCCCCTCAAAAGGCCGGCGGCGAATACGACGCCGCACAAGCTAAGGACCGCCCAAACCAGGAACTTCCCTAATCTGGCGAGGCGCCGCTGGAGCGGCGTCTGCTCTCTCCCGACTTCCTGGACTAACGCCGCTATTCGTCCCAGCTCGGTGCCCATCCCCGTCGCGACGACCAGGCCGTCGCCCCGGCCGTAGTTAGCGACGGTCCCGGTATAAACCATGTTCCTACGGTCCGCCAAAGGCGTATCGTCGTCGAGCGCGAGCGCCGCCTCTTTCTCAATAGCCAAAGATTCGCCCGTGAGCGCCGCCTCATCGACTTGGAGGTTATATTCCTCGACGAGGCGCAGGTCCGCGGGAACGCGATCGCCGGCGCGCAAGCGGACCAGGTCCCCCGGGACGACCTCGCGCGTGTCCACTACTCTCTCGCGGCCGTCGCGCACCACCGCGGCCTTGGGCGCCGCCATCTCGCGCAAAGCCTGCAGCGACTTCTCCGCGCGGTACTCTTGAACGAATCCCAGGATGCCGTTGAGGACGACGATGGCGAGGATGGCCGTGGCGTCGACGTATTCGCCGAGAAAAGCCGAGACGATGCACGCACCGATGAGGACCAATACGAGGAAATCGGTAAACTGCGCCAGCAGTATCTTTGGCCCGCGCCGGGCGCCGACCTGCTTCAACGCGTTGGGGCCGTAACGCGCCAGGCGCGACGCCGCCTCCTCAGCCTTCAAACCGACCCGCGCCGACGTATCGAGCCTGGCCGCCGCATCTTCCGCCGGCAACGAGTGCCAAATTATGTCGACGTTTCCCGCCATTCCTACTCGCCCGAGAACATATGTTTCACGCCCTGCGCGAGCGCGGACAAGAAGCCCGCCCGCCGCCGGCGGCTCAACTCCAAATACGTACCCCGGACTTGCTCGAGTACGTCCGCCTCCCTGTCCGCCGCGGGCCGCTCGTCGCGAAGCTCTTTGGGCAGATCCGTCTCCGCGAGTACGCGCGCGGTCGTCGCGCGGGCGAGCTCCGCCGACAACGCGAGGTAGTCGTCGTCTCTCAAAAGGTGACCCCACTCCGCGACGACTGCCCTCATCCGCTCGCGGTTGGGGTTTATCACCCGCGCCAACATCGCAGCCTCCAGGGCGAGGAACGCCTCCGCCGCGGCCTTCTTCTCCTCCGGCGAGTAAGGCGAACTCTCGCTCGCGTACGTCGACATCAACCGCTCCTCCGCCTCGGCGACCCTTCGACGCGCGGCTTCGTTTTCATCCAGAAGGGCGTGGAGCGGCCCGTACGCGTTGCCGAGTGCGACGTCGAGAGCGCGGCGCCGCCGCGCGACCGCGAACACGAGGGCCATCGCCACCAGGCCGAAGAGCGTTCCTACGCAGAAGTAACCCAGCGACGCAAGTGAATTTCCCATAGCACTCTCCCCTTTTGACCTGCGATTACGTTCCGGCCTTCCGCGGAGCCGCCGCCAGCGCGACCATCACGGCCGCGGCCAACGCGGCGATCGCCAACGCGGTCTTGCTAATCCCCAAAACCGGGACCAAGGCCACCGCGGTTACTACCGCGCCCGCGGCGGAGCCCAGCATATCCGCGCCGTACAATACGCCCGCCCCCCGCTCCCCCCAGGC